>DASVVI010000807.1:0-3831 GCA_036386635.1 Longimicrobium sp. | reverse complement strand
GCCTCCGTCGCGGATTCGCGAGACGCGGCCTGCTCCGCGCGGCTTCCTCGAGCGCATGGCCGAGTCGCGGAGGGCGCCCTTTCTGCGGCTGATCGCGTACTACGTGCTGCTCATCGGCATCATGGGCGCGCTGGTGTACTGGGTGCCGATGGTGCGCGACGCCTTCATCTCCCCCGTCGTCCTTCCCGACCTCGGAAGAGGAGGGAGCGGGTCGGAGCTGCTGACCCGCGCGCCCACGCTGGGCGACTATGGCGCGCGGCTTTCGCTGGGCGAGGCGCTGCACCGCGCGCTCACCACGCTTCTGGTGATCGCGGGTGCGCTGTCGCTGGTGATTCCGGTTGCGTGGGTGTACATGTTCACCAAGCGCTTCCGCTACGATCCGGCGCTCGTTTCGTCCGTCATCATCCTGCCCATCGTGGTGGCGGGGATCGCGCTGGTGGTCAAGAACTCGCTGGCGCTGGCCTTCTCGCTGGCGGGGATCGTCGCGGCGGTGCGCTTCCGCAACACGCTCAAGGACCCGCGCGACGCCGTCTACATCTTCCTCGTGATCGCCATTGGCCTCTCGGCGGGGGTGCAGGCGCTGGACGTTGCGCTGGCGATGTCGCTGGCCTTCAACTTCGTCGTGCTCCTGGTGTGGAAGCACAACGTGGGATCAATCTACAGCGGCAGCTACGGCCGGACCGGGATCCTGTCGGTGGGCGATCCGGAGCTGATGGTGGCGGACGACCCCGCGGCGCAGCGCGACATTCGCCGGCGGATGCTGGAGCACGACGGCGACATGCGCACCGATGGCATCCTGCTGGTGCACTCGGGCGCGCCGGACCTGGCGCGGCTCACGGTGCAGGAGGCGCTCGGCGACACCGCCAGCGACTGGCGGCTGGTGAACGTGCGCCGCGAGCCCGAGCGCCCCGCCGTGCTGGAGTACCTGGTGCGCCTCAAGACCGAGATCACCCCGGCCGAACTGGTCGGCGCGCTGGACGAGCGCTGGTCCGCCCAGGTCTCGGCCGCGGAGTACGTCCCCTTCCGCACGCGGAAGAAGAAGCGCAAGAAGGGCTAGCGGGTGCGCGTGCGGCGTCGTGCGCTCCTCCTCGCGTCGGCGCTCCTCTCCGCGTGCACCGCGCCCGAGCGCCACTTCCCGGCCGAGCCGGAGCTGACCGCGCTTCTCGAGACGCGCGTGCGGGAGCGGCGTGCGGTCGGGATCGCGGTCGGCGGGCTGGAGGCGGATGGCTCCGCCACGATGGCGTTCGCGGGCAACGCGGGCGAGGGCGCGCGGCCGCTCGATGGCCGTTCGGGATTCGAGATAGGCTCCATCACCAAGACGTTCACGGGCGTCCTGCTCGCGGAGATGGTGCGGACCGGCGAGGTGCGCTACGACGATCCCGTCTCCCGCTACCTCCCCGCCGGCGTGCGCGTCCCCGCCCTGAATGGCCGCGAGATCACCCTCCTCGACCTGGCCACGCACCACTCCGGCCTCCCTGCCGTGCCGGACAACATGGACCCGGCGGACCCCTCCAACCCCTACGCGGACTACTCGGTCGCGCAGATGTACGCGTTCCTCTCCGGCTTCACGCCGGAGCGCGAGGCGGGCGCGGCCTATCAGTACTCCAACATCGGTTTCGGGCTGCTGGGCCACGCCCTGGGACGGGCGGCGAATTCAGGGTACGACGAGCTCGTCCGCGAGCGCATCCTGGGGCCGCTGCGGATGGATGGGACCGTGATCGGGCTGCGGGGCGAGGTCATGGCGAAGGGGCACAACAGGCAGGGCGAGATCGTGCCCTACTGGGACCTGCCGACGCTGGCGGGCGCGGGTGCCTACCGCTCCAACCTCGACGACCTGATGCGCTTCCTCGCCGCCAACCTGCGGGCGCCGAAGACGGAGCTGGAGCGCTCGATCCGCGCGACGCATCGGGTGCAGCGCACGGTCACCGAGACGGCCGCCAATCGCATCGGCACCGATGCGATGGGCATCGGCTGGCAGATCCGGACGCGGGGCGGCTCCAGCATCGTCTGGAAGGATGGCGGCACGGCGGGGTTCCAGACGTTCATCGGGTTCGATCCCGTGCGGGGGATCGGGGTGGTGGTGCTCTCCAACACCGCCATCGAGGTGGACGACATCGGATTCCACCTCCTGGACCCGGCCTCGCCGCTGGGCGCGCCGCCCGCGATACCCGCTAGCGGTTCTTGATAGCGACGCTCTCCAGCACGTCCGCCACCGTCTCGATCCCGTCGATCGCCGCTTCCAGCTTGTCGTAGATCTCCTTCCACTTGAGCGTCTCGATGGGGTCGGGCTGGCCGGCGAACAGCCCGGTCATCACGCGCTCGTATACCGCGTCGCCCTCCTCGCCGAGCGCCTGGATCTCGCGGAAGGGGTCGCGGTCGATGCCGGAGGTGCGCAGGTTGGCGACGGCCGTGGCCACCAGCACGCTGCCCCTGAGCAGGACGCCCGCCAGCTCGCGTGCCCCCTCGTCCGCCCGCGAGATCTCGAACGCGGCCACGTACGAGGCCGCATCCTCCACCTGGTCCACCACGTTGTCCAGCCCGCGCGCGATGGCGTACAGGTCCTCGCGGTCGAACGGTGCCACGAGCGAGCCGTCGAGCCGCGACGTGATCTCGTCGGTCAGCTCGTCGGCCTCGTGCTCCTCCGTGCGGATGCGCCGCTCCAGCCGGGCGGGCTCGCGGGGGTCCTGAAAGAGCCGGTTGAGCAGGTCCGCCGCCGTGGTCAGGTGCCCCGCCAGCGTTTCCAACTCGTCGAAATAGCTGTCGTCCTTGGGGAAAAGCCGGACCATGCCGTGCTCCATGTGCGGGTGGAAGATCCCCGGTGCCGCGTCTCGCCGGATCAGTGCAAACAGCAATCCCGCAGGAAAAAGAGGCACAGGTGAAGTAAAGCTGAACGGCCCAGGAGCTCGATCGACGGGTCGCGAGGAGCCGATCGGGAGTGCATATTCCCACATCCCCAATGTGGGCCGATGCCGCACCCACCCCAGGAGCGGAATGACGGACGGAGAGCACCCGGGCGCAGCCGCACCCTTCAACCCGGAAGTCGGAAAGCTTGCGAGGCGCATCCGCAGCGAAGCGTTGCGCCTGAGCGACTTCGCCGGCTTGAGCATAGCGGAGGCGGCCGACGTGATCCGCCACGAACCGGTGGAGCACGCCTTGATCTTCCAGCCCGGTGGGCGAGCGCTTGCGTACGCGAAGAGCCGGCCGGAGACACCCAAGGAAGTGACCATCCCCATGCGGGAGGCGCGCCTGCTGCCGGGCAACATCTTTCTCCACAACCACCCGGACAACGAGTCCTTTTCTTACCAGGACGTCTGGCTGCTGCTGCGGCATGGCGTTCGCGAGGTGCGCGCCTACGGGCCGAAGCGCGCGTTCGTGATGAGCTCTCAGCCGGAGACTCGGACGTTTACGTACGAGAATGACGCGGAGGGCTTGCAAGCCCTCATCAAGAAGTATCTGGAGGTCCAGCGCGAGACCACGCCTCCGTTCAGGGAACTGGTACGCGGCGGAACGTTCAACGAGGCCGAAGCGTGGGCGGCACAAACCCACGGCATCATGCGTACTATCTCCCGAATCTACCGCTTCTATTACGCGGAGCTCTGAGCCATGCTGCTGATCGATCCTCCCGTCACCCCCTACTCTTCGCCTGACCGCCTCCAGGCGTGGGTGGAGCGGCTCGAGTCCCTGCTCACCGACCGCGAGGTGCGCGAGGATCCGGAATCGCTGCGCGCGGTCGAAGGGTATCTCGAGATGGCGCGCGAGTGGCTGACCGAGGCCGTTCACGAGGCGGCGGAGCCCAGCGTCTAAAGCAAGCGCAGCAAAGCGCGTGGGCCT
>DASVVI010000806.1:0-7045 GCA_036386635.1 Longimicrobium sp. | reverse complement strand
GCGACGTAGATGGCCGCAGGCGGTGCAGCGCCCGCGGTCGCGACGGGAGGGATGGAGGAAGCGCCCCCCGCGGCCCGCAACGACAGACCCGGACCCGACCATGACCTCTCTTCTTCGCCTGACCTCGACCGCGCTGATCCTGGGCGCTTCCGCCATCGCCGCTCCCGCCCGCGCGCAGGGGCCCATGGAGCTGGTCGTCAACATCCCCGCGGGCCGGCTGGACGTGATGCAGGGCGGCGAGCGCGTCCGCTCCTACCCGGTGTCGGTGGGGCGCGCGCGCTACGCCACCCCCACGGGCGCCACGGGGCTGCGGCGGATGGTGTGGAACCCCAGCTGGACGCCCCCGCCGGGTGCGGCCTGGGCACGCAACGAGAAAAAGGCCGGCCCGGGCTGGTCGAACCCGATGGGACGGGTGAAGATCCACCTCTTCGGCGACTACTACGTGCACGGCACGCCCGCCGGCAACGAGCGCTACCTGGGGAGCCCCGCGTCGCACGGCTGCATCCGCATGCGCAACGCGGACGTGATGGAGCTGGCCCGGATGATCCTGCGCGAGGACGGCTCGCCGATCTCGGACAGCACGGTGGAGCACCTGGCCCGCACGCCGCGCGCGACCCGCGAAGTCGCGCTCTCCGGCCGGGTGCGCGCCCGCATCGAGTACCGCCTCACCGAAGTCGCCGCCGACTCGGTAACCATCCTCCCGGACGTGTACGCGCGCGCCGGCGGCGCCTACGCCACGCGCGTGGGCGACGAGCTGCGCCTGGCGGGCGCCGACCCCGCGCCCGTCCTGGCGCGCCTCGGCGGCTCCCGCCCCGCGACCGCGCTCCGCATGGCGCGCACTCCGGAAGCCCTCCTGCCGGACCGCGACGTCGCCACCACGCTGGCCTCGCGCTGAGCGGAACAGCGATCTCACACAGAGACGCGGAGGGGTACGGAAAGACGCAGAGGAACGACAGGGAATTCCTCCTCTTCCTTGTCGTTCCCTCTGTGTCTCTGTGTGAGCCCCTTCTGTTCTTCACTTCTCCAGGTCTTTTTCCTCCGCGACGAGCTCGGGGCGGCGGTAGCGGAAGTAGCGGACGGCGCTCAGGCCCAGGCCGCAGAACGATGCCCAGGCCAGGCCGGTGGCGTAGCCGCCCAGCACGTCCGAGGGCCAGTGCACGCCCAGGTACATCCGCGACCAGCCGACCAGCGCCACGATCGTCGCCGCCACGCCCACGGTGAACCAGCGCAGGCCCCGCTGCGGAAGGAGGCGCGCCACGAGGTACGCCAGCGTCGCGTAGCCCACCATAGCCGTGATGGAGTGGCCGGATGGAAAGGATGCCTGGAAGGCGTGCGGCGTGCGCCAGGGGAAGAGGTTGGGTCGCGGCCGGTTGAAGAACGCCTTCAGGATGCTGCTCAGGATCCAGGACCCGCTCAGCGCCACCCAGAGCAGCACGGCGGAGTAGCGGTGGCGGCTCCCCCACAGGTACACGCTCGCGACCGCCACCACGATCCCCACCACCAGGCCCGACCCGAGCGCCGTCACGTTCATGGCGAAGTCGTCCAGCCGCGGGCTCGCCTGCTTGTTGAGCGAGAGGAGGATGGCGCGGTCCATCGCCTCCGTCTCACCGTCGCTCACGGCGTCCGCGATCGCGGCGAAGGCGGCGACACCGGCCAGCATCACCGCCATGGCCAGCAGGAAAAAAGCGCCGATCGCGGCGTAGAATCCACCCACCCACCGGCCGATGCCGCGCAGGAGGGGGCGGAGGGGACCCCGCTCGGGATGCTCGTGTGCGTGCCTGGGAGTGTTCATGGCCGCCAGGGCGGCGCAGAAACCGTTCCGCGCCCTTGCGCCGCACGGAGGCCCACGGTACGCTAGCGCCCATGATCCGCTTCACCGACGTGGTAAAGGAATTCGCCGGGCCGCTGGCGCGCGCGCGCGGCGGCGCCGTGCGCGCGCTGGACGGCGTTACGCTAGACGTGCCCCCCGGCACCGCGCTGGGGATCGTGGGACCCAACGGCGCCGGCAAAAGCACGCTGATCCGCCTCCTCCTCGGCTACATCCGCCCCACGCGAGGGCGGGTGGAGGTGCACGGGATGGCGCCGCGCGGCTACGTGGAGAAGCACGGCGTGGCCTACGTCTCGGAGCTGGTGGCGATCCCCCCGTCGTGGACAACCCGCGGCGCGCTGGACGCCTACGCCGCCCTGGCCGAGGTGGAGCACGCCCGCGCCCGCGTGGACGACGTGATGGAGCGGATGGAGATCGCGGCGGTGGCGAATCGCAGGGTGGGCTACCTGTCCAAGGGCAACCTGCAGCGCCTGGCGATGGCGCAGGCCCTCCTCGCCCCGCGCGGCGTGATGGTGCTGGACGAGCCCACCAGCGGGCTGGACCCGGAGTGGATCTCGCGGCTGCGCAGCGTGCTGGCCGAGTGGCGCGCCGAAGACCCCGCGCGCACCCTGCTGATCGCGTCGCACAACCTGGACGAGCTGGAGCGCACGGCCGACCTCGTGGCCGTGCTGGAGAGCGGGCGCGTGCGCGAGCTGCTGGACCTGCGCGCCGCCGAGGGCATCAACCCGCCCTACCGCCTGGAGGTGGAAGACACCCCCGGCGCGGTGAAGGCGGTGCACGAGATCTTCCCCGGCGCGCTGGAGGAAGAAGGCGCGCCGTGGGCCTTTCGCGTGGACCCCGCCTCTCCGCGCGAGATTAGCGAGCGGCTGGCGGCGCTGCTGGCCCGCGGGGTGGTGGTGCGCGCGCTGGCACCCCAGCGGCTGCGCCTCGAAGAGCGCGTGCGCGGAGTGGCGCGATGATCCCCATCCTCCTGCGGCAGCTTCGCTGGCGCATCGCGGCGCTCGCGTTGGCCGGCTTCCTCTTCTACCTCGGCGACCCCGCCCTCCACGAGCACGTCACCGAATCTCCGGGCGACGTGGCCGAGCTGCTGGAGCCGTTCGGCATCTCCTTCACCATCGCCAACCTCGCGACGGTGGGGATGGTGGCGATGCTGGCCGGCTTTATCGCCACCGACCGGCGGCGCGGCTACTACCGGCTGGCGTTTTCGCACCCCACCCGGCCGCTCGCCTTCTACGGCCTGCGCTGGCTGCTCTCGCTGGCGCTGGCGATGCTGGCCGCCGCCTTCTTCTGGCTCTTCGCGCAGCTCGCCGCGTGGGGAAAGGTCCAGGTGCACCCCGGGTTCCTCCTCCAGGCGCTCCTGCTGGCGGTGGTGTACGGCGGGCTCACGGCGTTCTTCTCCGCCCTGGTGCCGCGTGGCGACGGCATCCTGGCGGTGATCCTTTTCTTCCTCACCGACTTCTGGCTGTCGCTGGTGCAGGCGTCGCCGATCCTCCCCTTCACCCCTGGCGTGCGCGCGGCGATCTCCTTCATCCTCCCGCCGCACTCCGCCGTGAGCGACGTCTACAACGCGCTCCTTTCAGGCGGCGTAGCCTGGGGCGCGGCAGCGTACGCGCTCGGCTACGGCCTCTTCTGGCTGATCCTGGCGAGCCTCCTGGTGAAGTACCGCGAGTGGCCCTGACCGGCGTGACTCACGCAGAGGCGCAGAGACGCAGGGAGAGAACAACTGAGAAAAGGCCGCGGAAGGAACCGAAAAGCCACAGAGAAAACCTTATTGCGGTTCTCTCTGTGGCCTCTGTGTCTCTGTGTGAGCCCTGCAGTTGCTGTTCTCTCCTGCGTCTCTGCGTCTCTGCGTGAGACCTCAGCTCACCCCGCCAGCAGGGGAGCTCCCGACGAGCCCCGATCGAGCAGGCTGGGCACCTTGACCCCACGCTTGGCGAGCTGCAGCCGCCGCACCGCGATGGCGACCATCACCGAGGTGGGGACGACGCGGTATGCGCTCATCATCCATGGAGCCGGCGTCCAGACGCGCTTGTCGTCGATCATGCTCATCGCCGCGTACCACACGATGTTGAGCGCGACCATGGTGGCGAACACGGCGAGCGCGCCCCACAGGTGCCGGTCCACGCGCCCGCTCACGAGGGCCACGAAGAGCACCACCAGGAGGATCACCAGCTCGAGGGCGTCCAGCAGCGCCACCCGCGTGTAGTGCGTGCTGGCCAGGATGGAGCCCTCGTGGTAGCCGAGCAGCGCTCCCACCACGAGCCCGCAGGCCAGCGCCACCACGATGCCACCCCACGCGCGCGGCCCCGGAAGCGTGCCCCGCCGCGCCAGCCACACCGCGACTCCGCTGAACGCCAGCCACAGAAAGGTGCGGCTGTGGTTGAAAGCGGGAACCCAGCGCAGGTAGGTGGCCATGGTCGCGGAAGACATACCCGCGGCCATGGCCAGCGATCCCCACAGGTTCTGCGTCGCCTGCAGCGTGCCGTGCGTGACGAAAGCGCCGCCGGCCAGCTTCCAGAACACCTGGTGGAACGGCTTCTGGAAGGCCGCCCGCCCGGCGATCACCAGCGAAAGCACGCCGAACGAGAGGAGCAGCGCCGTGACCAGCAGCTGCAGGCCCATGCTGACCATGGCGTCCCGAATCCTTGAAAGAGAGCGCGTCCGCCGGGTATCAGCAGTGCGGCGGGCAGCACTGCGCGGTGTTCGTCACGTCCAGCGACCCGCCGTCGTCGCCCTGGTGCGCGTACACTCCGCCCCCGCCACCGTCTCCGTTGCCGCGGTTCTTGACGTTGATGCGCGAGATCTGGTCGGCGCCGCGGATGGGCGTCACGCGCTGCGGCGGCGAAACGGGGGTGCCGCGCTTCTTCATCCCGATCTGGATGCCGGCGATGGGGCCCACGAAGTCGGGCGGGCCGATGGGACCGTCGCTGATCTGCACCTCGATGTCCAGCTCGAGCGGCCCGCCTGTGATGGTGATCGTGCTGTCCGGGTCCGGGCCGGCGGGCTCGCACCTGAAGATGCCGGACTGCTGGTAAACCGGGATCTGGGTTCCGTCCGGGGCATTGAACACCACGCGGCTCGCGAAGCCCTTGTAGAAGCGGAACGTGTACTCGTAGCCGTCGTGCTGGATCGTGCTGGTCTGGTACGGATCCTCGTTCGGACGAGCGGGCGCGGCAGCGGAGTCGATCATGGTACCTCGGCAGCGGGAGGGTGGGTACAGCGGGCACAACGAAAGTGTTCTGCGTGTACAGAAAAAACAAGCCGGGCCGCAATGATCCGGTAAAACGGCCCGGCACATGGAGTTGCGCGGGTTGGCGATTCTTGCTCGGCCTCCGACGCACTTCACAGAAGGGCGCAATTGGGACGCGCGCGCCCCACACTGCCCCACGCCCGCCCCGGCGCGCGGGATGCGGAGGGGGGTGTGGGCGGCGTATCTTGTTCGCGACGACGACGTTTTACCCGCTACGGAAGCAGCATGAACCGGTTCCGCTCCACCGCGCCGCTGGGAGTCGCGCTCGCGCTCCTCCTGGGGGGCGCCTGCGCTCCCGCGATGCAGACCCCCTCCGCCGCCGCGCCCTCTGGGGTGAAGCGGCTGAGGGTGGTGCACACCAACGACGTCCACGGGCGCATCCTGCCGCAGCCGCCGCGCACGGGAGAGACGCGCGCCGCGGGCGGGGCCGCCGTGATCGCCGCCCACTTCGACAGCGCCACCGCGCGCTTCCCGGGAGCCACCATCTTCCTCTCGGCCGGCGACGACATGCAGGGGACGGCCATCTCCAACCTGAGCTGGGGGCGCGCCACCATCGCGGCGTTCAACGCGATGGGGTACGACGTGGCCGCCACCGGGAACCACGAGTTCGATTGGGGGCAGGACACGCTGCGCAACCGCATGCGCGAGAGCCGCTTCCCCTGGGTGGCGGCCAACCTGTACCAGGCCGCAACCGGGCGCCGCGCCGAGTGGGTGAAGCCGTACACGATCATCGAGCGGCGCGGCGTGCGTGTGGGAGTGGTGGGGATCGCCCTTCCCAACACGCCGGAGATGGTGGTGCCCGGGCGGGTGACGGGGCTGGAGTTCCGCCCCGCGGCGCCCGCCATCGACCAGGCGGTGCGCGAGCTGCGCGCCGCCGGCGTGGACTTCGTGGTGGTCACGATGCACATCGGCGCGGAGTGCCGCATGCCCGGCACCGCCCCCGAGGAGGAGTCGCGCGAGTGCGCGGGCGAGATGATGGACGTGGCGAGCGCCCTCACCGAGCCGGTGGACCTGGTGGTCGGCGGCCACACGCACCTGCGCGTGCTTGCCACGGCCGGCGGCGTCCCCGTCGTGGAGGCGATGTCGTACGGCGCCGCGTACAGCGTCACCGACCTGGAACGCAGCGGCGGACGCACGCGCGTGTCGTACCGCGCCGTCCGCACCCCCTACGCCGACGAGGTCACGCCGGACACGGCCGTCGAGCGCGTGGTGCGCCAGTGGGAGGCAAACGTGCGCCCCCTCACCGAGCGCGTGGTGCTGACGACGGCGCAGCCGCTCATCAACCAGGGGCGCGAGCGGCCGCTGGGCAACCTGGTGGCGGACGCGGTCCGCCGGGCGGCGGGGGCGCAGGCGTCCATCATCAACAACGGCTCCATCCGCCGCGGGCTCCCCGGCGGCGCGGTGAACTACGGGACGCTGTACGAGATGCAGCCCTTCCAGAACGCCATTTACCGCGTGGAGGTCACCGGCGCGCAGCTCCGCGCCGCGCTGGAGAACGCCGTCGCCAGCGGCCGCCCCACGGCGCATCTCTCGGGGATGACCGTTGCCTACGACTCCGCGGCGCCGCAGGGAAGCCGCATCCGCTCCGTGCGACTGGACGGCGGCCGCGAGCTGGGCGACGCGGACCGGGTGACGCTGGGCCTCACCGAGTTCATGGCGCAGGGCGGCGAGCGCTACACCTCCCTCGCCGCCGGCCGCCGCACCGCCACCGGCCTGGTGGACCTCAACATCCTCATCGACTACATGCTCTCCCTTCCGCAGCCCGTGCAGGGCCCCGCCATCGGGCGCTGGCGCAACGTGCGGTGAACGGTAGAGGCGCGGCGCGTGTGGGGCGCCGCGCATCTTGCAGAGGGTGGCTAGTCCGTCCGACTGACCCCAGCGAAGGAGATGCGCGTGAGCACCGTGACCGCACCGGCCCTGCCGGACGCCTCCCGCGCGGAGGCGTTCCGCGCCAACATGCGCAGCCG
>DASVVI010000805.1:0-4723 GCA_036386635.1 Longimicrobium sp. | reverse complement strand
GAGCGCCACCCAGCTCACGCAGCCCTCGTAGCCGATCGTGTTCGGGATGACGATGGGCTCGGGGAGAACGTAGGCGCGCACCAGGATGACGTGCAGGTATGGCCGGCCCTTGTACTCGAAGCGCGACCGCACCGTCTCCGGCGCCATGGGGTGAAGGCCGGCAAGGCGCGACATCACGTCCAGGCTCTCCACGCGGAAAGCGTCGGCGACCTCGGCGAAGACGCGCAGGCGAATCTCGTCGCGGGAGGCGGGCTCCGGGGCGGCGAGCAGGTCGCGGAACTCCGGCGCCAGTTCCTCCGCGTTCTGGTGGAAGGCGGTGGGAAAGATCCAGAAGGCGCGGCGCTCCACGTCGAAGCCGCCGCGCCGCTCGCTGATCCCGCCTTTGCGCACCAGCAGCGAAACGCGCCCTCCGGCGAGGGCGCGCTCCACCGACGCCCACTCCTTCAGCGCCTGCCTACTCGACGACGAGACCATCATCCAGGCCGCGCTGGAAGGGGAGCTTCACCACCTTTGCGGACGGGCCATCCGGCGACCCGACGCGCACATCGCTCCCCGGCTCCACCTCGCGGCGCGCGAAGCCTAGCGCCCCGGTCTCCCCCAGCATCGGGAGGAAGGCGACGCTGGTCAGCCGCCCCACCTCCTTCCCCGTGTCGGGGTGGAAGAGGCCCGTGCCCACGTCGGGCGCGGGGCCGTCGCCCAGGCGGAAGCCGCGCAGGTGGCGGTTCACGTGGCCGCGGTGGGCGATGCGCACGATCACCTCCTGCCCCGTGTAGCACCCCTTGGAGAAGGAGATGGCGCGCTCCATCATCCCCGTCTCTTCGAAGACCTCGGTGGGGATCACCTCTTCGGTGAGCTCGGCGCCGTAGCGCGGGCGTCCGGCTTCCATGCGCAGCGCATCGATGGCGGCGAGCCCCACCGGCCGCGCGCCCAGCTCCGCGCCCTGCTCCAGCAGCGCCGTCCACAGGTGGGGCACGACGGTGGGGGCGGCGAACAGGTCGAAGCCGATCTCGCTTCCCACGTAGCGCGTCATCGCCACCATCACGGGCGCGTCGCCAAAGGTCATCCCGCGGAAGGCGTCCTCCGCCAACTCCCCCGGCCCCGCGCCCAGCACCCGCTCCAGCAGCGCCCCCGACTTCGGACCGTACACGCCGATCTGCTCGATCTCACCGGAGACGTCGGCCCAGCGGGCGAACATGGGGGGGACGAACTTGAGCAGGTGCTCGTACGTGCCGGCCAGCGCCTCGCGCGGGATCTCCACGAGCACCTCCTCGATGGAGCGGCGGAAGGCGCGCAGCTCCGCCAGCGTGCGGCCCTTGGGCGTCAGCATCGCGGCGTACACACCCTGCCCGGCCGGCGCTGCCAGCAGGTCGTTGGTGATGAGGCCGTGCAGCATCTTGGCGGGGTCCTTCCCCCACATCCGGATGCGCGCGCGGTCGCTGCGCTCGGCCACCCCCACGCCATCGCGCACGGCGTGGTACTCGGCGAGGGTGTCGCCGTAGCTTTGAGCCACGGAGCGGCCCGCCACCTCGGTGAAGACGGCGCCCGCCGCCTCCTGGAACCGCCGCATCGGGGGCTCGGCGATCACGCGCATCGTCGTCTCGCTCATCCTTGCATCCCTTCCATCAGAGTCTTGAGCTCCGTGAACCAGCGCGCCTTCTCGGCGAAGGGGATGCGGGCCAGCCCGCTTGGGCTCGGCACCACGAAGTCCGTCACCCCCGCCGCCACCTGCGTCGCCTGCGCACCCCACGGCGCGGATGCGAGCCCCGATGCCAGCAGGTACACGCCCTTGCCGTTGTAGCACACCACGCGCGGTCTAATCTCCGCCACCATCCCGCGCAGCCTGCGCACCCCCTCGCGGTACTCCGCCGCCGTCACCTCGGCCGCGCTCCGAGTGGGCCGCTTCACCAGGTCCGTCACCCCGATCCCCAGCCCCAGCAGGAGCCGGTCTTCCTCGAAGTGGAAGCGCCGCGGCGTGAGCCCCGAAGCCGCCAGCAGGTCCCAGAAGCGGTTGTTGCGCCCCGCGTAGTAGTGCCCCAGCCGCGCCGCTCTCACGCTCGGATTGAAGCCGACGAACAGCAGCCGGACGCCGGGGGCGACGAGGTCGGGCAGGGTGCGGACCGTCTCGCCGTCTACCAGGTACAGCGGGGGAATGGGGATTGGGGAATGGGGAATCGCCTGCCCCCCCATTCCCCATTCCCCATTCCCCATCACCCATTCCCCGCCGTCCCCCCGCACATCTCCTTCAGCCGCGCCTCGTTCCCCTCCAGCTCCGTCACCAGGCGCCGCACCTCGGCCGTGGAGGCGGCGTTGGGAAGCTCCACCTTGATCTCGTCGCCGGCCTCGCGCGGCAGGAAGACGACGGTGATCTTCCAACCTTCCACGCCGGTGGCCTTTCGCGCCACCAGGTCCACACTGTACTCGCTGCCGCCGCACTCCAGCCGGTTGGCCAGGCGGTGCTCCTTCCACGACGAGCTGCGCGAAAGCGCCATCTTCAGGGACCCCCGATCGTTGCGAACCGCGCGGGCGGTTGTTTGCCAGGATTGGAACGCGCATCTTTGGTGCGCGCCCAATGGTAATGGCGCGCCCGCCCCGCAGCAAACGCCGATCCCCCGTCCACCGAAAGAGAGAGACCGCATGGCCTCGCCCGTCACCCGCTGGTTGCAGGGCGTACCGCCGGAGGTCCAGCGCCGCCTGGACCGCGCCGAAGCGCTGGCCCGCGAAGACCTGGTGGACACGCACGCGCGCCTCGCCCACGACCTTGTGACCGTGCTGGCGCCGCGCATGCCCTTCGACGAGGCGATCTCGCGCTACATCGAGATCATGGCCCTCGACGGCGAGGACGCCGAGGCGGTGGGCACCCACGCCGTCAACCTGCTGGACGACGCTGACGTGCGCGACGACCTGGCGCGCGAGGGGCATCGCGGCTGGGGCTTCGACTGGCGCTACGCCACCCCGCTCGGCGCGCTCCGCTACATCCGCCGCCAGCGCAAGCGCAGCGGCGAGGAGCAGCTCTGGATGGAGCTCGCCGCCGCCCGCTCTGAGGAAGCCGTGGCGAACATGCACATGCGCCACGCCCTCGGCTTCGTCGACATCCTGGGCGACGTAGCCGACCCATCCCGCGCCGTCTCCCTCTACGCCGACCGCCTCGACCTCCCCGACGACCGCGCCCGCATCGTCTACCAGCGCGTGATGGCCCACCTCGCGGACAAGCTCCTTCCTCGCCTCCACGAAGCGGCGCGGGCGGAGGACGAAACGGGTGCGTGAGTGCGTTAGTGCGTGAGTGCGCTGGATCAGAAACGCACTGACGCACTAACGCACTCACGCACTTCCCTCCTTGCACGGACCTTGCACCCCGCCCCCCCGCCCCCCGCGACCGCGGCGGGCACGCACGGACACGCAGGACGGACCAAGACCATGCCCAACGAGCTGTACACGATCAGGCGCGCCGCCGTGGCGCTGACGCTGGGGGCGGTGCTCGCCGCCTGCGGCGGAGAAGGGGGAAGCTCCGAGAAGGGCGGAGAGGGGAAAGACATCCCGGGCGACACCACCGGCGCGGCACCCGCCGCCGAGGGCCAGCGGCAGAGCGCGGCCCCGGCTGCTCCCAAGGGTCCCACGGGGCCAGTGGCGAACCTTCCGCCCAACGAGATGGGGCGCATCATGGTGCTGGAGTACCACCGCACCGGCTCCCCCGAGGGCGAGTTCGTCCGCACCCTGGCGAACTTCCGCAAGGACCTGCAGTCGCTGTACGAGCGCGGATACCGGCCGGTGACCATGCGGCAGGTGATCGACCGCAACATCGACATCCCCGCGGGCACCACCCCCGTCGTCTTCACCTTCGACGACGCCACGCGCGGCCAGTTCTACTTCCGCCCGGACGGCTCCATCGATCCGAACACGATGGTGGGCTCGTGGGCGGACTTCAAGCAGCGGAACCCGGCGTGGAGCGGCGGCGGCGTGTGGTGCATCCTCCCCGCGGCCGCGCACCCGTCCAACTTCTTTGGCGAGACGCCGGACAAGGGCACCCCGCGTGAGCAGCGCGAGGCCAACATCCGCAAGAAGATGGAGTGGTTCGTCGCCAACGGCCACGAGATCTGCAACCACACCCTGTTCCACGCGCGGCTGGACCGTGCGGGCAGCAAGGTGCAGGACTACATCGGCATCGGCGAGGACAGCATCAAGGCCTATCTCCCGGCCAACTACGACATCGTGACCTTTGCGCTCCCCCTGGGGATGTGGCCCGCGAACCGGCCGCTGGCCTGGGCGGGCACCTACCGCAACGGCAAGCGCTACGAGAACAAGGTGGTCCTCGAGGTATCCGGCGGCCCCAACGTTCCGCCGTGGGATCGCCGTTGGGATCCGCACTCGGTGGACCGCTTCATCGTGGCCCCCGGCGCCCTCGAAGCGCAGCTCTCGCGCTGGGAAAAGGACCCGACGAACCGCTACGTCTCGGACGGCGACCCGCGCACGGTCTCGTACCCCCGCAGCCAGGCCGCGAACCTGGACCGCGGCAAGCTGGGCGGCCTCACCCCCCGTGAGCTCCCCGACCCCGCCCCCGCCGCCGGCGCCGCGGCCCCCAAGTCCTGACCCCAAACAGAGGCGCGGAGAGAAATCTCCGCGCCTCTGTTATCCCCCTGTAGGGGCTGCGATTCATCGCGCCCGTGCCCGCCCCCGCCCCACCCCCCGCAAACGCAAACCAATCCCGTAGGGGCCGCCCCATGTGGCT
>DASVVI010000804.1:0-2956 GCA_036386635.1 Longimicrobium sp. | reverse complement strand
CAGGCGGGGGAGGGGGCCGGGGGGAGGGGGCCCTCCCACGAAACCCTTGACCACACACGCAGGGTGTGCTAGTGTACTGACAGGATGTCAATACACTAGCATAAAAGGTGTGCATGTCCGCTCCCTCGCAGTTCGACCTCGGGCGCCGCGAGCGCCAGATCATGGATGTGGTGTTCAGGCTGGGCAGGGCCACGGGGGCGGAGGTGCACGGGGCGCTCCCTGATGCGCCCAGCTACTCCGCGGTGCGCGGGATGCTGCGCCTGCTGGAGGAAAAGGGCTATCTGCGCCACGAGCAGGACGGGCCCCGCTACGTCTACCTCCCCACCGCCGCGCCGGGGGAGGTGAGCCAGACCGCCCTCCAGCACCTCCTGCAGACCTTCTTCGGCAACTCGCGCGAGTCGGCGGTGGCGGCGCTGCTGGAGCTGCCGGACCAGCCGCTTTCCGAAGACGAGTACCACCGGCTTTCCCGCCTGCTGGACGAAGCCCGCGACCCCGGAGAGGACGAATGACCCCGCCCCCCATTTCCGCCGCCGAAGCGCTCGCCATCCTCGGCCTGCTGGCCAAGGCCACGCTCGTGGTGGCCGTCGCCGGGCTGGCGGCCGCGTGCCTGGTGCACCGCGGCGCATCGGCCGCCACGCGCCACATGGTGTGGGCGCTCGCCATCGGCGCGGTGCTGTCGCTGCCGGTGCTGACGGTGCTCCTGCCCGGCTGGCGGGTGGCCGTGCTCACCGAGACGGAGCCGATCCCCGCCTCGTTCTCCGCTCCCGACGATCCGCTGTCGGCGGGGCCAGTGGTGGCGGACGTGGCGCAGGAGGATGCCGCTCCCGCCGCCGCGGCGCCGGTGGAGACGCCGGCCGCGCCTATCCCCGTGGAGTGGCTGCTGGCCGGGCTGTACGCGGCGGTCGCGCTGGGGCTGCTGGCGCGGGTGGCGGTGGGGCGGTGGAGCGTGGCGCGACTGGCGAGGAGCGCGACGCCGCTGGACTCGCCCGAGTGGCGCGAGATGCTGCGCGACCTGATGTGGGTGGCGGAGGTCGAGCGCCCCGTGCGCCTGCTGCGGAGCGACCTCGCCACCATGCCGATGACGTGGGGGACGCGGCACCCGATCGTGCTCCTTCCCGCGCCGGCGGACGGGTGGTCGGCGGATCGACGGCGCGTGGTGCTGCTGCACGAACTCGCTCACGTGGCGCGGCGCGACTGCCTGATGCAGACGCTGGCGGCGCTGGCGTGCGCCTTCTACTGGGTTCATCCGGGCGTGTGGTACGCGGCGCGCCGCATGCGCGCCGAGCGTGAGCTGGCGTGCGACGATCGCGTGCTTGCGGCCGGCACCCGCGCGCGCAGCTACGCCGCGCATCTTCTGGAGGTGGCGCGCGCCTTCCGCCCGGCCGGCGGAGCGTCGCCGGTGGCGGTGAGCATGGCGCGCCCGTCGCAGCTCGAAGGGCGCATGCTGGCGGTTCTCGACGCCGTGCGCAGCCGCCGCACCCCGTCGCGGCGCACGAGTGCCGTGGCGGCCGGGGTCGCGCTCGTCGTCTCCGGGCTGATGGCGGCGGTGCATCCGGCGGTGGCAAAGGTGCTGCCCCGCATGTCGGCCGAGGCCGGTCAGCAGGAGCACGTGGTGGAGCGCACCGTCGCGGCACGTTCGGGCGGGCGGCTGGATCTGGTGATGGAGAACGAGGCTGGGGTTGAGGTGGTCGGGTGGGGGCGCGAAACCGTCTTCGTGCACGCTGAGTTCACCGGCGCGCGCGCCCGTGAGGGACGGGTAGATGCGGTCGCGTCCGCGGGCGGGGTGCGCGTGACGGAGCGGCGTCCTGGCGGGGCCGGGCGGCACGACAAGCTGCGCATCTGGGTGCCGCGGCGCTTCGACGTGGCGGTGCGCTCCACGGGCGGCGGGCTGTCGATCCGCGAGGTGGAGGGCCGCTTCACCGGGACCTCCGGGGGCGACGGGCTGCACCTGGACCGGGTGCGCGGTACGGTGGATTTCGCCACCGAGGGCGGCGGGCTGATGGTAGCCCGGTCGCGGCTGCACGGTGAGATCCGCACTCGCGGCGCGGGCGCGCTGCTGGACCGCGTGACCGGCGGGCTGAACGTGGTGAGCGACGGCGCCGCCGTGGTGCGCGGGCGGATCGAGACGGGTGACGCCGATGACGAGGCGAGCCCCGCGCCGGCCGGGCAGCGCGTGCACGTCGTCTCTGATCCGGAGACGGAGATGGAGCTGGACTGCACCGCCGGGACCTGCACGCTGGTCGAGGAGTGGAAGAAGCCCGCGCGCGCCCGCACCGGCGGCAACGGGTTCGCCTACCTCACCGGCACCGGCGAGGAGCGGCGCGCATCCGTGGAGGCGCTCGCCCGCAACGCGCCTCCCGAGGCCGCCGCCGTGGCGCTGGAGCGGCTCGCCTTCCAGGAGACGGACCCCGAGGTGCAGCGCGAGGCCGCCGAGTCGCTCGCCGGGCTGCCGGGCGACGCGGGGTTGCAGGGGCTGCTCAAGATCGCCCGCGCGCATCCCGGCGAGGAGGCGCGCCGCGAGGCCGCGGAAGGGCTGGGTCTGCTGGCCTGCGACGAAGCCATCGCCGCCCTGCGCCGCATGGTGGCGTACGACCGCGACCCCACCGTGCAGGGGGAGGCGGTGGAGGCGCTGGCCGGCATCCTGGGGCGCAACGACGTCTCCAGCACGGCGCGCGGAGTGGTCCGCGCCGCCCTTCGCGAGATCGCGAGCACGCACCCCGTGGCCAGCGTGCGCGCCCGTGCGCGCGCTGAGACGGGTGATGCGCCGCGCGAGATGTCGCAGGCCGTGCCAGCGACGGGGGAGCGGGTTCCGCTGGCGCCCGGCGCGCGCGAGCTGGCGCTGCGCAACGCGGCGAGCGCGTCGGGTGCGGATGCTGCCGCCATCCGCCGCCTGCGCCCCGCGCTCGATCGCGCACCCACGAGCCCGGTGGACCTGGTGCAGGACCGCGCCACCTGG
>DASVVI010000803.1:0-6794 GCA_036386635.1 Longimicrobium sp. | reverse complement strand
CAACACCTTCATGGACCGCCAGATCGAAAAGGACTACGAGGCGGTGCTTGGCGGCTGGGGCGTGAACCTGAACCCGGACCTCACCCCGCTCTTCGCCAGCGACGCGCAGCTCAACATCGTGGCGTACAAGGACACCGTGGGGCAGCGCCTGATGCGCCAGGCGAAGGAGCAGCCGACGCCCGAAAAGGCCAACCCGCTGTGGCGCGCCGCCGCGGAGCGAATCGTGCAGGAACAGCCGTACACCTGGCTCTATTTCTACGATCAGGTGGACGCCGTGAGCGACCGCCTGCGCGGCATCCACATCGACACTTACGGCGCGTACCAGAACGCCTGGGAGTGGTGGATTCCGCGGGCGCGCCAGGGCCGCGGCGCCCCCAGCATGACCGCCGCGCCGGCCAAGGACAGCGCACCCAACTAGGCACTGGGCACTGGGCACCAGGCACTATCACCCCGGGCACTGAATGATCGGATACCTGCTGCGCCGCATCCTGGGCGCCATCCCCCTGCTGCTGGGGATCCTGACGCTGATCTTCTTCGTGGTGCACCTGGCGCCCGGGGACCCCACGGCGCGCTTCTTCTCGCCCAACGTGGCCCCCGAGGTCATCGAGCAGATGAGGCGCAACCTGGGGCTCGACCAGCCGCTCCACATCCAGTATTTCAAGTGGCTCTGGTCGTTCATCCGCGGCGACTTCGGCTACTCGTTCGGGCAGATGCGGCCCATCGGCGAGATCCTGCCGGAGGTGCTGTGGAACACGGTGCAGCTCACCCTCATCTCGCTGGTGGTGATCTTCGCGGTGGGGATGCTGATCGGGATCGTGCAGGCCGTGCGGCAGTACTCCATCGCCGACAACGTGCTCACCTTCCTGGCGCTCTTCTTCTATTCGATGCCGTCGTTCTGGTTCGCCCTGATGCTGATCCTGATCTTCTCGCTCAAGGCGAACACGGCTGGGTGGCCCATCCAGTTTCCCGCCAGCGGCATGACGGGGGTGGAGTACGACTACCTGAGTTTCGGCGGCAAGGTGAGCGACCGCATCATGCACCTGATCCTACCCGCGACGGCGCTGGGGATCGGGTCGGCGGCGGGGGTCGCGCGGTACATGCGCGGCTCCATGCTGGAGGTGATCCACCAGGACTTCATCCGCACCGCGCGGGCGAAGGGGCTGAGCGAGCGGACGGTGGTGTTCAAGCACGCGCTGCGCAACGCGCTGATCCCCATCATCACGCTGCTGGGGCTGTATCTGCCTTTCCTGCTCAGTGGCGCGGTTCTGGTGGAGACGATCTTCGGGTGGCCGGGGATGGGGCGGGCGATCGTGGACGCCATCCTCCAGCGCGACTACCCGATGGTGATGGCCACGTCGTTCGTGATCGCCGCCATCGTGGTGGCGGGCAACCTGCTCTCGGACGTCCTTTACGCGGTGGTCGACCCCCGCATCCGTACGGAATAAGGCGGCGATGCGAGCTTCTCCCAACGTAGAGTCTTCCCCCCCGGAGCCGCTTCCGGGCGCGGCCGCGGGCATGGGCGGCGGCAGCGTGCGCCCCGCCGGCGCCGCGTGGACCGGCATCGTGCTGGCGGTGCTGGCCTGGGGCTTCGTCCTCTCGCTCTTCTTCCTGTCGCGCGAGCGGCTGTGGGGAATGGGGCGCGGCGGGCGCATCACCGCCGACCTGTACCTGGCGGCGGCCACGATGGCGGCCATGGCGATCGCGATGGCGTACTACACGGTACGCGGCGTCCGGCGCCGGCAGTCGGGGGTGGCCCGGCCGCGCGGCGACAGCCAGTGGTCCATCGCGTCGCGGCACTTCAAAAAGAACCGCCTGGCGATGGCGGGGCTCGCGGTGATGATCATCCTGTACGTCATCACGCTGGTGACCCCGCTGGTAGCGCCGTACGACCCGGCCGCGCAGGGCGACATCGTGCTGACGCGCAACCTGGCGCCGTCGATGGAGCACCTGATGGGGACCGACAAGTTCGGGCGCGACATCTTCTCGCGCGTGCTGTACGGCTCCCGCATCTCGCTCACCATCGGCTTCATCGCGGTGGGAATCTCGGTGACGCTGGGGACGCTGGTGGGGGCGCTGGCCGGCTACTTCGGCGGCTTCGTGGACACCATCCTGATGCGCATGACCGACATGATGCTGTCGTTCCCGCGCCTGGTGCTCCTGATCGTGGTGATCGCGCTGTTCTCGCCCTCCATCTGGCTGGTGGTGGTGGTGCTGGGGCTCACGGGGTGGATGGGGACCGCGCGCCTGGTGCGCGGCGAGGTGCTCAGCCTGCGCGAGCGAGAGTTCGTGCAGGCCGCGCGCGCGCTGGGGATGGGCGACTGGCGCATCATCTCGCGCCACGTGATCCCCAACACCATGGCGCCGGTCATCGTCTCCGCCACGCTCGGCATCGGCCAGACGATCCTGACGGAGGCATCCCTCTCCTTCCTGGGCCTGGGCGTGCAGCCCCCGACGCCCAGCTGGGGGAACATGGTGGCCGACGGCCGCGACGCGCTGATCGAGGCGTGGTGGATCGCCACCTTTCCCGGCATCGCCATCGTGCTGACCGTGATCGCCTTCAACCTCCTCGGCGACGGCCTGCGCGACGCGCTGGACCCGCGGCTGAGGACGTGACGTGGAGGCCCAGGTCGTTGAGGAGCTCCTGGCGCGCTATCCGGACCTGCGGATGAGCTACGAGGAGTTCCTCACTTCGGGCCACGACGTGCACGGTGACTGGGTGGACGGACAGGTGCGGCTGATCGGTTCGGACACGACCGAGCACAACCGGATCGTCGGATTTCTGGTGACGCTGTTCATCCTGTTCGAGGAAGAGCGGGGCGGTGGGAAGGTGCTGAGCCGGTTCCAGATGCGTCCCCGGCCCGACCTGCCGTCGCGTGAGGTCGATCTGCTGGTCCTGAAGGAAGAGAACCGCGGGCGGATGCGTGAATACTTCGTGGACGGCCCGGCGGACCTGGTCATCGAAGTGGTGATGGACGAGAGCCGTGCGCTGGACACGGTCGACAAGGTGCGGGAGTACGCGCAGGGCGGGGTCGGCGAGTACTGGGTGATCGACCCGGACGTGGAGCAGGCGACCGTCTACCGGCTGGGCGAAGATGGCAGCTACGAGGCGCAGCCGCTGGGCGAGCCGCCTTGTCTGCGGAGCGAGGTGATGCCTGGCATGTGGATTGATCCGGCCTGGTTGTGGACCGACGATAGGCCGCTGCTGATGCCGGTGCTCAAGCTATGGGGGCTGATTTGACGAACGGGGGCGGGGCGGGGCCGATCCTGCAGGTGGAGAACCTGCGGACCTACTTCAAGACCGACGCGGGGCTGGCGCGCGCGGTGGACGGCGTGTCGTTCCACGTCAATCCCGGCGAGACGCTGGGGATCGTGGGGGAGTCGGGGAGCGGCAAGTCCGTGACCTCGCTCTCCGTGATGCGGCTGATCCCGGAGCCGCCGGGGAAGATCCAGCCGGAATCGCGCATCCTCTTCCGCGGCGAGAACGGGGAGATGGAGGACATCGCGCGCGCGTCGGAGAAGCGGATGCGGCAGATCCGCGGCAACGACATCGCGATGATCTTCCAGGAGCCCATGACCTCGCTGAACCCCGTGTTCACCGTGGGCGACCAGATCGTAGAATCGCTGCGGCTGCACCAGGGGCTCAACAAGAAGCAGGGACGCGCGCGGGCCATCGAGATGCTGGAGCTCGTCGGCATCCCCATTCCGCACCAGCGCGTGGACGAGTACCCGCACCAGCTCTCCGGCGGCATGCGGCAGCGCGTGATGATCGCGATGGCGCTCTCCTGCAGCCCCAAGCTGCTGATCGCGGACGAGCCGACCACCGCGCTCGACGTGACGATCCAGGCGCAGATCCTGGAGCTCATCAACAAGCTCAAGTCGGAGCTGGGGATGAGCATCATCCTGATCACCCACGACCTGGGCGTGGTGGCCGAGACGTGCGACCGGGTGATCGTGATGTACGCGGGGCAGGTGTTCGAGGAAGGCTCCGTGGACGACGTCTTCCACAACCCGCAGAACCCGTACACCGAGGGGCTGCTGCGCTCCATGCCCAAGCTGGGCGAGCAGGTGGAGCGGCTGGCGGTGATCCCCGGCGTGGTGCCGTCGCCCACCAACTGGCCCAGCGGGTGCCGCTTCTACGATCGCTGCCCGTACCACTGGGACAAGACCCTGCACGAGGAGCCACCCCTGTTCGAGATCGGCCCCGGACGCAAGAACAAGTGCTGGCTCGTGGAGCACCCCGAGCAGCGTGAAGAGGTGCGGCGCGCGGGCGGCGGCTTCACCCCGGCGGGCGCCGTATCGGCAACCGGCCCGGTGGCGCCGGTGGCCGGGTCGCCGGACGACGTGGACGCGGGCACCGCGGAGGGCATCTGATGCCGGCGACTCCCGAAGGACCGACGCCCGCCGGCGGCCAGGGCGCCGGCGACGGACAGCGCAGCGGCGGCTCGCAGCCGAACGCCGGAGCCGAGGGGCTGGTAGGCGAGGGGATCGAGCGCGGTCCCGTCGCCGTCGCGGATGGCGGTGGACGCGCGCAGGTGGCGCGCATCCCCGAGCCGCCGGGGCGCGAGGTGCTTCCCCCCGCCAAGGGCGACAGCGACCTGCGCGGCTCCACGCCGGACGACATGGAGCCGCCGCCCGACGCGCTGCTGGTGGTGCGCGGGCTCAAGAAGTACTTCCCCATCCACAAGGGCTTCTTCAACAGCCACGTGGGCGACGTGAAGGCGGTGGACGGCGTGTCGTTCTCGCTGCGGCGCGGCGAGACGCTGGGGGTGGTGGGCGAGTCGGGGTGCGGCAAGAGCACGATGGGGCGCAGCATCCTGCGGCTGATCGAGCCCAGCGCCGGGAGCGCGCACTTCGAGGGGAACGACATCTTCAAGATGGAGAAGGGCGATCTGCGCCGGATGCGCCGCCGCGTCCAGATCATCTTCCAGGACCCGTTCTCGTCGCTGAACCCGCGCATGACCATCGCGGAGACGATCCGCGAGGTGCTGGGGATTCACGGCATCGCCAAGGGGCAGAAGGCCAACGACCGCATCGCCGAGCTGCTGCGCGTGGTGGGGCTGCGGCCGGAGCACTCCGTCCGCTACCCGCACGAGTTCTCGGGCGGGCAGCGGCAGCGCATCGGCATCGCGCGGGCGCTGGCGGTGGAGCCGGACCTGATCGTGTGCGACGAGCCCGTGTCCGCGCTCGACGTGTCGGTGCAGGCGCAGGTGATCAACCTGCTGCAGGACCTGCAGCGGGAGCTGGGGCTCACCTACATCTTCATCGCGCACGACCTGTCGGTGGTGGAGCACATCTCCGACCGCGTGGCGGTGATGTACCTGGGGCGCATCGTGGAGCTTGCGGACTCGCGGCAGCTCTACAAGAACCCGCTGATGCCGTACACCCGTGCGCTCCTCTCCGCTGTTCCGATCCCGGACCCGCGGATCAAGCGTGAGCGCGTGGTGCTGCAGGGCGACGTCCCCTCACCGGCTAACCCGCCGTCCGGGTGCCCGTTCCATCCGCGCTGCCCGCACCCGCTCAAGGACGCCGACTGCGCCAAGATCGTCCCGCCGCTGGCGGACAAGGGAGGCGGGCACTTCGCGGCCTGCATCAAGGTCCCCCTCGGTGCAGGGAGCGACGGTGGAGGCGGGTTGCCGGTGCTGCAGTAGCGATCGAGGGCCAGCCGCGGTGGCTGGCCCTTCTTCGTTGTGCCCGCGCCGCCGGCTGGTGGGTCTCACGCAGAGGCGCGGAGACGCGGGAGAGAGGCGCAGATTGGTGCGGAGAGCGTGCGTCGGTGCCGGGGCAAGCACGGGCAGCCACGTGGGGCGGCCCCTACGGGTGTTGGTGCGCGGGGCGAGGGTGGAGGTGCGGCGGGGGGAGGGCAGACACGCAGGTCTGCCCCTACGGGATTCGTGTGCGGAGGCGGAGGTTCAGCGAGCGCGGGGGTGGGCCGATGAATCGCGCCCCTACGGGATCTGTGCAGCGGGGGCCGCAGTTCTCCCCCTCACCCGCCCTGCGCCCCCGCAGGCGGGGGAGGGGGCCGGGGGGGGCCTCCGCGCGGCACCAACACCAGCCGAACGGCACCACATTCCGCCCCCTCTCTCGATAACGGCGAGGGCGCAGCCCTCTCCTGTTATCGGGAGAGGGGGCAGCGAGGAACGAGCGGGGGTGAGGGCCCCCTCACGGCGTCGCGCGCAGCTCCTCCGGCCGGTCGTCCGCGGCGCGGTGGGCGAGGTGCGCTTCCTCGGCGGCCATCTCCTTGGCGAGGAAGTAGTTGAGGCCGGTGCGGATGACGGCGACGGAGGCGAGTTTGCCGATGCGGTCCCAGGTGGGCGCGATGGCGGTGGAGAGGATGTCGGCGGCGAGCTGGAATTCGAGGGCGACCGCCAGGTAGTGCGCCAGCGTCAAACGAAGCGCGGCGTACCCGCGCGGGCCGCCCGAGCGCCAGACGGTGCCGAACTTCACGATGGCCGCCACGATCCCCGCCGCGATCACGAGCGCGCCGATCGACTCCACGCCGAGCCGCAGCCAATCCACCCCGTTCCGCACGAACCCCTCGGCGGCCCCGAACGCTCCCTCGTGCTGCATCGCTCCTCCGCTGGCACCCATGGAACCCGCCGCTCCCCGTGGGGGCACGTGATTCGCAAGCCTCGCACCGGAGCGAATTTGCGCGCGCCGTCACCCGCCGTCCCCCTCGAATGAACCGTCGCCAGAGCTACATCCTCGCCGCAGCGATGCTCCTCGTGCTCCCGCTGATCTGGGCGGCCACGCGGCTGACCGGGCGGGACCCGCGCACCCAAACGACCTCCGCTGCC
>DASVVI010000802.1:0-4776 GCA_036386635.1 Longimicrobium sp. | reverse complement strand
CCGCTGCAGAAGGCCCGCATCGCCAGGCGCACCCGGAGCTGGGCCGAGATGGAGGGGCACCTGCGCACCATGTACGAGATGGAGAGCGGCACTCGCCCGCTGTGCGTGCTCGGCGACGGCACCGTCGTGGACTACACATTGCTGGCCGGATATTTTTCTTCGCTGCAGCTCCCGGCGGACCGCCGCGCCACCGCGGAACGGATCCTGAATCCCACGCAGCGCCTGCGATCGCTGCGCACCCTCACCACCAGGCTTTACGCCCCGCCCGAGCTGGTGAACCTTCGCCCGCCGGCGTTCGGCTAGCCACCTTTCACCACCAGGGTACCCACGACATGAAATGGACGTTCTTCGGGGGCGTCGTCGCGCCCGTCATCGCCGCGGCGCTGCTGGTCACGTCGCCGGCGGCGGCGCAGCCGTCCGGCCCGGTGAGTGTGTCCGAGATCGCCCCCCGCTTCTATCTCCTGTCCGACGCCAGCTCGCGCCTGGTCTTGTACGCGGGCGAGCATGGGGCCATGACGGCGGGGGTACACTCCCCGGGGCTCGTGGCGCGGGCGCGGAGCGTGCTCAGGACGTCCGGGGCGGGACCACTGCGGTACGCCGTGCTGATGGAGGGTGACAGCGCCGGCACGTACTCGGACCCGGGGTGGGATGCGGGCACGGTGACGATGACACAGGAGCTGCTCTACAACCGCATGCGGCGGCGTGCCAGAGCCGCAGCCGCCGCGCACCCGGGGTCTGCCCCCGCAAAGCTCCCCGACCTCGGCTTCTCGCAGGTGGTGCAGCTCTACTTCGACGCCGAGGAGGTGCACCTCATCCACGAGCGACCGGGCCACACGAACTCGGACGTCATCGTGCACTTCGAGAAGGCGGGGATCGTCTATCTGGGGAACTCTTTCACCACCGATGGCTACCCCGCGGTCGACTCCGCGCGCGGGGGGACGGTCGCCGGGTTGATCGCCACCGCCGACTTCTTCGTGGGTGCGTTCGCGGCGCAGCCGGCGACGGTGGAGCCGGTGGTGCCCGGCCGTGGTCCCGTCGCCACACTGGCCGGCCTGCGCGAATACCGAGACATGCTGGTTTCGGTGCGCGACAGGGTGCAGGCGCTTCGCGATGCGGGCAAGACGCTCCAGGAGATCGTCGCCGCCCGTCCCACCGCCACGCTCGATGCGCGGTGGGGGCGGGGCCCGGTGAAGCCCGATGAATTCGTTGCGATGGTGTACCGCTCGATCGGCGCGGAGCGTCCCGCGCCAGCGCCAGCGCCCGCACCCGCACCCGCGGCAGGTGGGCACGTGCACGGCGCGCCTCCCCCCCAGCCGCAGCCGAGGCCCGGTGCCCCTGACTAGCCGCTGGGCAGCCGCCCTCGCCCTGCTCACCCTGGCCGCCCCGGACGCGCACTCGCCCGAGCCGGACGGCCGCGCGATCTACGCCGGCAAGGGGAACTGCGGTACGTGCCATGGGCGCACCGGCACCGGCACTTCGATGGGGCCCGACCTTACGGACGGGGAGTGGCTGCACATCGACGGCTCGGTCGATTCCATCGCGGCACTGGTGAAGCGTGGAGTGCCGGAGCCTATCGAAGCATCCGTCGCGATGCCCCCTCGCGGCGGCGCGCCGCTGACCGACCCCGAGGTAGCGGCAGTCGCACGGTATGTCCATGCATTGAGCCACTGATCCAACTCCGCGGGCCAACAAAGAACGCGGTCTCTCACCCCCCTCCCGATGAGCCGGACGAATGGTCTGGGAGGGGGGCATCATCTGTGTTGTCTCCAGCCCTCTGGCCCCCTGCATCCCTGTTCATCTCCGCGTGGAGCACGCGGCTCGGCCGCCCTTTCCGACGGCGACGCACTCGATCGGCTCGCTTGCCGCGGGAACACAGCGGGCACGCAGCTCCTCCAGCACGCGGGTGGCGGCAGCCACCAACCGGCGCTGTTCCTCGAGCGGTCTGGAGCGAGCCGTTCCGTGCCAGATGAAGACGATCTCGAGCGTGGGGACCCTGCCGCCCCAACCATCCAGCAACAGGTGGGCGTAGTGGCCCTCTCCAGCGGAGTCGGTCGCGACGAAGTTCATCCCCGCTTCGCTGGAGCGCAGGTCTTTCGCGACGCTCCAGCGCTCCACGTCTCTGCGCATGGGCGACGCGCGAAGTGCCTGCTCCATGCAGTCGCCCGCCGCTGCCGCATCAAGCGGTCCGGACGACGAATCGTCCGTGGCCGGCGTTCGCTGCGCTGGTGCCACGATCCCCGGCCCTGTAAACCGCTGCCGCGCACCGACCCGATACGCGTAATCACAGGAAGCAAGGAGCAGGGACGCCGCACATGACGCGCGGAGCACGACACCGCGGGACAAAAGCCGCATGGCACTCTCCCTGGCAGGAGGGTTCGGCGAGAAGACGAAGGGCGGCTGGCAGCGCTACCGACGGCCCTCCAGCACCTCGACCTTGAAGGTGCTGTAGCCACCGCGCAGGCCGGCGTGCCAAAATTCCCGTTGCCCCATGTTGTACCGGTTGATTATATTGTCTGGCATAAGCGCGGTCAGGAGTGGGTTTGCCCCGGCGAGCCCCAGCAGACTTCCGGGTCTGCCCTGATCGCGCATTTTCATGGCCAGCACTCGTCGCTTGCCACCATCTCCGCGCAGTTCTCCCGCCAGAGCCTCACCACCGCGTGCTCGCTTGCCGAGTACCGCTCCTCGATAGCTCCTTTCTCCCGCAGCACCCGGCCGTATCGGCTCCTGATGTACGTCACGCAGTCCACGAGCTGAATCAACCAGCTATCGTGGGACGGCACGTAGTGGATCGTGTCCAGGAGGTATCGCAGCTCGCGCGCGCGGTGGCCGAACTTCGTGCCGAAGTCGCGCCAGTCCGCAAAGCGCTGCACGATCTCACGGTCCATCTCTTTCTGCTCGTCGGCTACCACCAGTCCGTACAACGGAGCGGAGTCAGGCTGTGCGCGTTCCAACGCTTCGTCAATCCGCTCCAGAAGGTACGTGAAGGCCAGCTTGTGGGGGTGCACCGGTGGCTCCGCCCGGCCCGCCGCGTACGTGCGGAGGCCGATGAGGTGCCCCTAAATAAGCGAGCGGGGGCCCACATCTGGGCCCCCCGCTCTATTTTTTCACATTGTTGAGCCACGTCGGCTGGCGTTCTCCTCAGCTCAGCAGCCGCAGCGGCATCACCAGGCACATGTAGTCGGGCGTGGCTTCGTTGCCGACGGGCTGCATGGTGGCGGCGCGCTCGGGGGGCTTGAAGGTCATGCGCACGTCGTCGGTGGCATGTCGCGGAGCAACTTTCGGGATGTTGAACGCGCCGTACCAAAGCGCTCAGACAAGCCGCGCCCTCAACTCTGGTGAGCCTCACTGAGAGGCGGGCGATCGCGCGCAATTCGTTTTTTGCTCCAGTTGGTCCGATTGATCGCCCGGTACATCTTTTCCGATGGAGTGCGGTTTGAGATGGCCTCAATCTGGAGCATCGCCTCGATGGCTGCTTTAGCCGCGGCTCGACGTTTGTCCGGAGGTAGGCGATGGAGCAGCAGAAGCAGGACCCCCTCTATTTGGTTCGTAGAGTCACCAAGCTCGACCTCTGCGCCACCGTGCATCGCGCCTACGACTGTGAGCAGCCAATCGATCAAAGCTAGCGCTGCCGCCCTTCCCGCTTCGTTGCGAATTATGGGAGGGAGGGTTCGTAGGTGGTGGACGACAAGCCGGCCAAACGCTTCTGGCTCATCGTGCACTCCCATGCTTTGTTCCATGAATTCTAGTTGTTCGTCATCGAACAGGTCGCCGATGGTCGTTTTGAGTGCCCGCGCAAGGCGTCGCTTCGTATGCAAGCGCGGCTCTGAGGTACGAGCACGATCAGCACGCATGGCCCGGTAGACGGTACTGGGAGAAAGTCCGGCAGCCGCAGCCACTTCAAGAGGTTGCAGACCTAACGCACGCATCCGATCAAAAATCCGCCATCCAACCTCAGACAGCTCGCTTGGGAGATGACGACCCATACAGTACCCCGGAAGCAACGCGGCAAAATACTTGCATTGCTACTATAGGGACGGCTATCTTATTTTGTCCAGAGGAGCTGGCGCGCGTGGAGCTTGCATCTCGCGGTTGGGAGCACTCAACGAAGGAAGGGTAAGATGATTCGAGCAACCGTATCGGGGAGTTTCCGCAAACACATGCGCCCCATTGCCGAAGCGGTCTACGAGCTCCGCGAGAGAGGCGTTGAGGTGCTGTCGCCCTCTGATCCTACAGTCGTAGATCAGACCGGGGAGTTTCTGTTCGTTGCAAGTGACGCAGTTCGGTCCATCCGAATGGTTCAAGATCGACATCTTGAGGCGATTCGGTCCGCGGACTTTCTCTGGCTCGTGTGTCCCGATGGATACGTTGGACAATCTGCCGCAATGGAGATCGGCTTCGCAGCGGCCGTTGGAACGCCGGTCTTCTCCACGACTCGCCCGGACGATCTCACTATGCATCAGTACGTGCACCCCGTCGCGGGACCGGATACAGCGATCGGCATTATCAAAACTTTGAAGGGCACGAACGATTACCCTCAGCCTACCGCCTTCGTTTTGGATCCGCTCGCGAGTCTGGAGCGAGCGCATGCAGGCCTTGACCGTATACGCGTGATGCTGTCCAGGCCGGCGCGTGCGATCGACGACCTTGCTGGCGCGACCATATACCGAATCGGTGAGGAAGTAAGATCTGCCTTGCCGAACACAGCGAGGCAGGAGCGTTTATCCGCCCGAGGCTGAAAACGGCTTTGGAGCACCTGATCTCCGATCACTGTGCCTG
>DASVVI010000801.1:0-3476 GCA_036386635.1 Longimicrobium sp. | reverse complement strand
GGTCGCCCTCCTCTCCACCCTGGCCACGCCGCACCGGGAGGAGTCGGCCGATCCGCGCCCCTCCTCCTTCCACTCCACGCGGGGCGGGACGCGGGCGCTGCACGACCTGCTGGGCCGGCTGAAGATGAAGACGGGGCGCCGCCTGACGCCCTTTGTGGACGCGGACTCGCTCGCGGGGACGCTGGTGCTGGTGGACCCCACCGAGGGCGTCTCTCCCGGCGAGATCCACGCGCTTGCGAAGTGGGTGCGCGCCGGCGGCACCCTGATCTACGTCGCTGGCCGGCGGGACGACGTCGCCGACTCGCTGGGGCTGCAGCTCCGCGACTTCAAGGGCGACACGCTGCGGACGTGGGGCTCGGAGTTCGAGGTGCGCTCGGCCGTCGCCGTGCCCCACGCGTGGACGGCAGGAGTGGTCAAAGTGGACGGGTTCCGCCGCACCTTCGCGCCCCGCTCCCCCGCTCTGGCGCGGCCCGGCGCGGCGCGGCTGCTGGCGGTGGGCGAGCGGCCCGTAGCGGCCACCTTCCCCCTGGGACGCGGTCGGGTGGTGGCGTGGAGCGATCCGCGCCCGCTCGTAAACGACACGCTGCGCGGGAGCGGCGCGGCGCCCGTCTTCGCCCGCGCGGCGGCGGAGCTGGCGCGCGGCGGGCGTACGGTGTACTTCGACGAGTACCACCACGGCTACCGCGGCGGCGGCAGCGCCGTGGCGGGCACGCTGCGCTTTCTGCGCGACCGGCCCTGGGGGCACGCGGCGCTGCAGTGGTTCGCCGCGGCGCTGGGGCTCCTCCTGCTGGCGGGGCGGCGCTTCGGCGCTCCTCTCGCGCCTGCGCCCGCGCTGCGCCGCTCGCCGCTGGAGCACGTGGAGGCGCTGGCGGGCGCGTACCGGCAGGGCGGCGCACGGCGCACCGCGCGCAGGCTGCTGCTGGCCGGGCTCGCGCGCCGCATGGGCCGCCGCCCGCCGCGCGAGGGCGCGGGCGAGCGCGAGACGCTGGAGAAGCTGACCTCGTTCGCCTCCGCGGGTCCCGCCGCTGCGGCGCTGAAGGACGAGTGGAAGAAGGGGGACGCCGCCGACCTGGTGGCGCTCTCACGCGACGTGGACCGACTCCTGGAAGAGGCGAAACGAACGTGACGATCCTGGAAACGCCGGCCGCTCCCGGCGTCCGCGCGCAGGCCGTGCTGGACCGGCTGGGCACCGTGGTGCTGGGGCAGGAAGACGTGCTCCGCCAGATGATGGTGGCGCTGCTGGCCGACGGACACGCCCTGATGGAAGGGGTCCCCGGCACCGCCAAGACGCTCTCCATCCGCTCGCTGGCGCTGGCGCTGGAGCTGCGCTTCGGGCGCGTGCAGTTCACTCCGGACCTGATGCCCACCGACCTGGTGGGCGTCAACATGCTGGACGAGCTGAAGCGCGAGTTCGTCTACCACCCCGGCCCCATCTTCACCGACCTGCTGCTGGCGGACGAGATCAACCGCGCCCCCGCCAAGACGCAGGCCGCCCTGCTGGAGGCGATGGGCGAGCGGCAGGTGACGGTGGATGGCAGGACACGCGTCCTCCCCGCCTCCTTCACAGTCTTCGCGTCGCAGAACCCGGTGGAGTACGAGGGGACCTACCCGCTCCCCGAGGCGCAGCTCGACCGCTTCCTCCTCAAGATCGTCATCGGCTACCCGGGCCACGACGCGGAGCGCGCCATCCTGGACCGCTACGCCGAGGGCTTCAGCGCCGACCGCGTGGAGAGCTACGGCCTGGCGCCCATGATGACGGCCGCCGAGCTGATCGGGCTGCGGCAGGCAGTCGCCGCGGTGCACGTGGAGCCGGCGGTGCGCGACTACGTCACTCGCATCGTGCGCGCGACCCGCGAGGAGCCGACGCTGGCGCTGGGCGCATCCCCGCGGGCGAGCGTGGCGCTCTTCCTGGCCTCTCGCGCCGAAGCCTTCCTCTCCGGCCGCGACTTCGTGACGCCGGACGACGTGAAGGCGCTCGTCCTCCCGGTGTTGCGCCACCGCGTGATCCTGACCCCCGAGGCCGAGGTGGAGGGGCAGACGGTGGACGAGCGGCTGAACGGGCTCCTGCAGACGCTTCCGGCGCCCACCCGGTGAGCCGCAAGCCCCGCCGGGAGTGGGCGCCCGGCGTCCTCCCCTCGAACCGCTTCCTCATCGTGCTGGCGGGCGCGGCGCTCCTCCACCCGCTGAGCACCGCGGGCGCGCTGGCGGCGGATGCGCTGCTCCTGATCCTCTTCGCCGTGGATGCCATCCTGGCGCCGCGCGCGCTGCGGGTGGAGCGGCGCGCGCCCCGCCGCGTCTCGCTGAATGCCGAGGCGGAGGTCACGCTCTCCGTCCAGAACAACGGCCCCCGCCCGACCCACCTGCGCATCACCGACGACCTCCCGCCGATCCTCACGAGGCTGGACGGCGACGTGCGCGAGCTCACCATCCGCCCCGGCCACACCGAGCGCGCCACCTACCGCGTCCGCGCCGCCCGTCGCGGCGACGCGCAGTTCGGCGACGTTCACCTGCGCGTCCTGGGCCCGCTCGGCCTCGCGTGGAGGCAGCGCCGCATCCCGAGCGAGAACGCCGTGCGCGTGCAGCCGGGAGTGGCCGAGCTGCGCCGCTACCGCCTCCTGGGCCTCCACAACCGCCTGCGCGACGCCGGCTTCCGCGCCGTTCGCCAGCGCGGCGAGGGCGGCTCCTTCGAGAGCCTGCGCGAGTACGTGCGCGGCGACGATCCGCGCAGCATGGACTGGAAGGCGAGCGCGCGCCGCGGGCAGATGATCGTGCGCCAGTTCCAGGTGGAGAAGCGGCAGAACGTGATGATCGCCATCGACGCCGGCCGCCTGATGACGCAGAAGATCGGCGGCCAGGAGCGCCTCGACTACGCCCTCACCGCCGCCCTGCTGCTGGCGGACGTCGCGGCGCTGCACGGCGACCTGGTGGGGCTCCTCGTCTTCAGCGACCGCGTGACGCAGTACCTGCCGCCGAGCAAGGCCTCTCTCTCGCGCATGGCGGACGCGCTGGGCGACGTGCACGCGAAGATGGTGGAGCCCAACTATCCGGCGGCGTTCACCTACCTGGCGCACCAGCTCCGCCGCCGCTCGTTGCTGGTGATGTTCACGGACATCATCGACGCGCGCGCGTCGTCCGCGCTGGTGGCGCACCTCGGCCGCGCGGCGGAGCGGCACCTCCCCATCGCCGTCGCCATCCGCAACCCCGAGTTGGAAGCCGCCGCCACCCTGGACGCCAAGGATGAAGCCGACGTCTTCCGCCGCGCCGCCGCCGAGGAGCTTCTCCAGGCCCGCGCCGCCGCCCTCGCCGCCATGCAGCGCGCCGGCGTCCTCGTCGCCGACACCCGCCCCACGGACGCCGTGCCCTCGGCGGTGAATAGGTACCTGGACGTGAAACGGCGGGGGTTGTTGTAGGGCGGGCGTCCTGGCCCTCACCCCCCCGGCCCCCCTCTCCCAAACTGCTGGGAGAGGGGGGAGAAC
>DASVVI010000800.1:0-3065 GCA_036386635.1 Longimicrobium sp. | reverse complement strand
ACGGAAAGAAGCTCTCTTCCGTTCTCGCTTTTCCTCCTCTGTGCCTCTGTGTGAGGCTTTTTTCTTTTGGAACTCCGCGGGGCACCGTGACGTACACGGCGGTGGCAGTTCATCCCTTCCCCGGCCCTACCCCCACATGCGCTCCGCAGCCGTCCTCGCCCTTCTCCTGTTTGCCCTGCCCGCCGCCGCGCAGGACGACGCCTACCGGGATCCCCGCGCACGCGAGCTGGTGAGGCTGGCGCGGGCGCGGCGCGCTGTAGTCGACACGCGCATCACCGGCTACCAGGTGACCGCGCGGGAGCGGATCTCCGCGCGGATGTCGGTGATGGGGATCGAGAAGCTCCTCTTCAGGCGGGAGACGGCGTCGCGCGTCGACTGGTCCCGCGACACCGTGCGCGTGGAGGTGATCGGCGCGCGCGAGGCGATCCCGGCCGTGCGCGTGGGGGCGCAGCGCATATCGCCCGACAACATCGCCGGGTCCGCGATGGTGATCGCCTTCGATCCGGCCGATCCGGAGATGCTCCTCCGCTTCGACTCCACCGTGATCCGCAACCCGCTGGCGGCTGGGAGCGAGGCGCACTACCGCTACTCCAGCGGCGACAGCCTCTCCATTCGCCTTCCCAACGGACGGGGCGTGCGCATCCTGGAGCTGCGCATCGCCGCGCGCCGCGCCGATCCGCACCTCATCAACGGCTCCTTCTGGCTGGATTCGGAGACGCACGCCGTGGTGCGCGCCGGCTTCCGGCAGAGCCGTCCCTTCAGCAGCACCGGGTCCGGCATCACCGTCGTCATGCCCGAGGCGGGGGCCGAGCTGGACTTCGTGGCGATCGACTACGGGTTCTGGGACCGCCGCTGGTGGCTTCCGCGCAGCGTGGCCGCGCGCGGCGTGGCGCACTTCGGCGGGCGCCGCTTTCCCCTCTCGTACGAGCGCACCTACGAGGGGTACCAGGTGACGGGCGACACGCTGGCCGCCGCCCCCACCCGCCAGAGCGTGGCCGAGGGCGCCGTCGCCACGCCGCCGCGCTGCCGCAGGCAGATCACCGCCAGCATCAACATCGGCAGCGGCGTGCAGAGCGACTCGAGCTGGGAGGCCGCGTGGGACCGGCAGATGGCCGAGATGGCGGCCGCTGACACGGCGAAGAGCGACAGCACGACGGCGGACAGCACGCGTGCGCCGAAGTGCACCCAGGCCTTCGTCGTGACGCGCGCGCCGGGCACGGACCTGGTGAGCGGCCCCGCCTTTCCCGCGGGGATCTACGACGAGAAGGAGGGCGCAGTCAGCGAACAGGATCTGCGCACCCTCACCGACCTGGTGCGCGACCTGCCGGGCACGCCGTGGAGCATCGGCAAGCCGGGCGTGCGGCTGCTGAGCCCGGAGACGATCCGCTTCAACCGCATCGAGGGGCTCTCGGTGGGACCGCGCGCGAGCCTGCCGCTGGGCCCTGCCGAGCTGCGCGCCGAGGTGCGCGCGGGGACGACGGGGGAGATCGGCGCGCGCCTGGCGGGGATCCACTCCACGGCCGCGCTGCGCACCGAGGTGGCGGCGTACCGCGGGCTGGAGGCGGTGGCGGTGCCTTCGCAGCCATTCTCCCTCGGCAGCTCCGCGAGCGCCCTCCTGCTGGGCCGCGACGAGAACGACTACTTCCGCGCGACGGGCGCAGAGCTGCGCCTGTCGCCCGCGGCCACGCGGCGCCAGCGTTGGGACGTGCGCCTCTTCGCCGAGCACCAGAGGGGCGTGAGCGCCCGCACCGACGTGAGCCTGCGCGGCGCGTTCGACGACGGCTTCGACGCGCGCGAGAACGTCCTGGCCGAGACGCTCGACCAGGCCGGCGCCACCGTCCGCGTCCGCGCCTCCCGCGGCGACGACCCCTCGCGCCTCCGCACCCGGGCCGAGCTGGAGCTCCACGGCGAGACGGGCGGCGCCACGTTCGGGCGTCCGCTCCTGCGGCTGGGCGCGGAGGGGCCGGTCGGGGCTGGTGTGGGCTACGGGCTGTCGCTGGCGGGGGGCACGGGCTTCGGCGAGGTGCCGGTGCAGCGCTTCTGGCAGATCGGCGGCGCCACGACGGTGCGCGGTCACGACCCCGCATCCATGCGCGGCGAGACGCTCTGGCTCGCCCGCGCCGAGCTCACCCGCGGCGCCCCCATGATGCGCCTCTCCCTCTTCGGCGACGCCGGCTGGGCGGGCGACGCCGCCGACCTGTGGGATGCGCGCCCGCTGCGTGGCATGGGCGTCGGCGTGGCGTTCCTGGACAACCTGGTGCGCTTCGATCTGGCGCAGGGGCTCGGTGGCGGCGGGTTCCACCTCCACCTGCGGATGGGCGGGGGGATCTGACGCCCGGGGTGCTCCGCCCGAAGGAGCGTATCGAGCATCCGCGCTTCGTGCTCCGCTGCCGCGAGGAGGCGGATGCGCTGCGTTTCCGGGAGGTCATCGACCGCAACCTCGCTCACCTGCGCCGCTTCATGCCCTGGGCGCGCGACGAGCCCCGCCCGCTGGATGCCCTCGTCGAGCACATCCGCGACGCGCGCGAGAAGTTCGTGCGCGGCGAGGAGTGGCAGTTCGGCATCTTCTCCCCTGACGAGGCGCGCGTGCTGGGCTCGATCGGCTTGCACCGCGCCGACGCGCCAGGGACGATGGAGATCGGCTTCTGGCTGTGCGAAAGCGCCGTGGGCCAGGGTATCGCCACCGAAGCCACGCGCATTCTCACCAATCTCGCCCTCACGACACTCGGCGCGACTCGCGTCGAGATCCGCTGCGACGTCCTGAATGAGCGCAGCGCCGCGGTGCCGCGCAGGCTTGGCTACGTGCTGGATGACATGCGCGAGGAGGTGTTCGGGGGGGCGGCGCGCACCGCGCAGACGTGGGTCCGCACCGAACCGGTCTGACCGCCGGCGTCCGCGCGGCGGAGAGGGCGGGCAGACACGTGGGTCATCTGTTCCAACTAATTCGGCCAAGGTGTAGATTTACCAACAAGTTAAGGAGGCCAGAAACGATTTACGCGTAGGTGGTTTGTGCAGCAGCGCGAGTTGACGAAAGAGGCGAAGGACGAACGCCTGAATGAGATTGA
>DASVVI010000799.1:0-5433 GCA_036386635.1 Longimicrobium sp. | reverse complement strand
CCGCTCAGCCGCGAACGGGCCAGCGCCTCCGCCGCCACGCGGATCTCCCCCTCGCGCCCGCCCTGGCGCACCGCCCCGCCCCGCGCGTACGTGCGGATCAGGCGCACGAGGAACGACGGGTCGTCGCCGTGCGTGAGCGTCTCCAGCTTAAGCTCGTTGGCGCAGCGGTCGCCGAAGCGCTCCACGTACGCGCGCAGCTCCTGGTGGAATCCGGCGTGCTCCTGCGCTGCGGCGAGCCGCTCCCAGAGCCGCGCGTCGTCGGTCTCTTCCTCGAAAAGCGTCGCGAGCGGTGGATCGGACGCGACGCGCTCAGCCATGTGCAGGAGCAACCGCGCGGGCTCGGTGGAGATGATCCCGCCTTCGCCGCACAGCAGGTCGTTGGCGAGCGTCGGCGGCGCGTCGGGGAGCCACTTCTCCACGATGCGCACCAGGACGCCGAAGAAGATCATGGCGAAGAAGTCGTTCACCAGCGGCGCGCGCCAATGCCGCAGCAGCTTCTCCTCGAGGTCGCGGTAGAGCGCCGCCAGGTCGTCCGCGCTCCAGGTGCGCAGGTCCACACCGGCGAGCGGGGCGAGCGCCGCATCGACGCGCGCGTGGAAGAGCGGCACCTCGCGTTTGAGGCCACGCTGCGCACGGATCAGGCGCCACACCATCTTCGCCGTGCGCATCGCGTCCTCGCCGCGCCCGGCGACCTGCGGCACGGGGGGCGGGTCGGCGAGCTTCTCGCGCACGCCCATCATCCGCTCCATGAAGTCGCGGTTGACGGTGTAGCCGGGGAGGAGCGCGAGGGCGCGGTACCAGTTGAGCAGGTTGTAGTACACGCGCCCGCCCACCAGCCCCAGCATGTTGGCGAAGACGAGGCGGTTCCGCTCGATCAGCCGCTCGTCCACACCGAGGAGGCGACAGAACTGGATGTACACCTCCTCGTAGACGGAGCGCGCGAAGCTGAAGGTGAGCGGCGTCGTCACCCCGCTGTAGCTCTCCACGATGTTGCTGTTGTCCCACAGCCGGCGCTCGCCAGTCGCGACGGTTGGCAGCGTGGTGATGGGGCGCGCTTGGAGGATGAACAGCCTCCGTCCGCCCGCCGCGAGCGCCCATTCGAGGTCCTGCGGACCACCCAGCTTCGCCGCCAGCGAGCGCGCCGCCTCCGCGATGCGGCGCGCCTCGTCGTCGGTCAGCGTGGGCCGCTTACGATCGGCATCCGGCACCGGAAGGACATCGGTGCCACCATCGCGGCGCAGGCGAAAGGCTCGGTCCTTGTCCGCCAGCTCCGCCTCGACCGCATCGCCGGTGACGCGAAAGGTATCCGCATCCAGGTCGCCGCTCACCAGCCCCTCGCCCAACCCGTAAACGGCGCTGACCACCGCCGTGTCCGCCGCGCCGCGCACCGGATCGACCGAGAAGGCGACGCCCGCGACCTCCGCGTTCACCATCGCCTGGATGATGACGGCCATGCGCGGAGCGGTCGAGCCCGCGTGCTGCGCCTGGTACGCGAGCGCGTGCGCGCTGAACGCCGATGCCCACACCCGGCGAAGCGCATCCCACAGCGCATCCTCGCCGCGCACGCCGAGCACTGTGTCGAACTGGCCCGCGAACGATGCCGCCTTTCCATCCTCACCCACGGCGGAGGAGCGCACGGCGAGGAGCGCGTCCGCGAGTTCGGCCGCATCGAGCGCGGCGAGCACCTCCGCGCGGAATTCGGCGGGGAGGTCGAGCGACAGGATGCGCTCGCGTGTCGCGGCGGTGTCGGCGGGCGCTCCATCCAGCACGATGCGCCGAAACGCCGCCGTCCCGACCACGATCCACGGCGGCACGTCGGCGCCCGCGTCGCGCAGCAGCGCCAGGTTGCGCGCCTTGCCTCCCGCTTCATCGAGCGGCGGGACCACGAACCGCGGGACAACGTACGAGGACGCGAGCGCCGTCTCGCTCATCCGCGGGCCAGGATCGGCGCGAGGCCGAGGAGGAGGTAGCTGGCGAGCGTCCACACACCGGCGACCGTCTCGGTTGCCTTCGCGCGCGATGTCCTCGGGGCGCGCAGGAACGCGATGGCGGGCCAGGCGGCGAGCAGGGCGGACACCACGAGCCCAAGCGCCGCGATGTTGCCCGCTCCCGCGGCGCGCGCGGCGGCAAGAGCGACCAGGGCGGCGAGCGCGAGCACGGAGAGCCAGACGAAGAAGGCGGGGCGCATCCCCCACGTCTGCGTGTACGTCTCCACGCCTGGTCGCTCGTCGGCGGGCGCGCGGAGCTTGCGGCCGATCTCCACGAGCAGGCCGTTAAGGAACGCGACCGCCAGGAAGAGGCCCAGCGTGCGCGGCGGCGCGGCGTCGGATGCGATCCAGTCCACCGCGGTGAGGTAGGCGAAAAGGAGCGGCATCACCACCATGTGGCTCAGCAGGTACGCCAGCGGGCGCGCCCGCAGCCACTCCGGCACAAAGAACTCGCGCGCCATCAGCGCCGCCCACGCCGCCGCGGGCGCCAGTACCCAGAGCAGGCGCGGCTCGACCAGCGCGTTCGCCGTGACGGCCGCGAGCGCCACGACCGCACCCACGCGCCGCAGCTCGCCCAGTGTCACCAGGCCGCGCGGCACGGGGAGCTCGGGGCGCGCGCGGACGTCGAGCTCCGCGTCCTTGTGCTCGTCCGCCACGCGCAGCAGGAAGAAGAAGCCGATCGCCGTCAGCGTCGTGACCGCGAGCACGGGGAGCGCCGGGAGCCCGGGACGCCCGCGTGCCGCCGCGGAGTACATCGCCGCGCACGCGGCCGAGATGCCGATCAGCGGCAGGTACACGGCGAGGGGGAAGCGCTCGCGCTGGTACGTCCAGAGCCGCGCCGCCAGCGGAGCGCGCAACGCCGGAGCCGCCGTGCTCATTTCGGCGCCGCGCGGCCCAGGGCGGCGTGCGCCCGCGCGAACTCGTTGGAGCAGAGCGCGCCCACGATCGACAGCTCGCCGGCCAGTGTGAGCGCGGCGCAGATCTCGGCCAGCTTGGCGGCGCGGTCGTCGCCCAGGCAGTCCATGATGCGCAGGCACTCCTGCGCCGTCGGCAGCCGCGTGCCGCCGCCGACCGAGCCGACGATCAGGTTGGGAAGCGAGACCGCGGCGTACAGGTCGCCGTCGTCCGTCACCTCCAGCCGCGTCACGCCCACGCTTGCCTCGCTGACGCACGCCACGTCCTGCCCGCACGCCAGAAAGAGCGCCGCGATCCCGTTGGCGATGTGCCCGTTGACGCCGATGGAGCCGGTCCGCACGCCGCCCACGAAGCTGACGCGCCAGTAATCCGCCATCCGCTGCGGCGTGGTGTGCAGCACCTGTTCCACCAGGGCGCGCGGGATACGCGCCTCCGCCGTCACGTTGCGCCCGCGCGTTTGCAGGAAGGAGAGCGCAGTCGCCTTCTTGTCCCCGGACATGTTGGATTCCAGGAACCAGTAGCGCGGCTGCACCGGCGTGCGCGCCAGGATCTCCTCGCAGAGGGCGGCGGTGCACATCGTCACCATGTTCTGCCCGGCCGCGTCGCCCGTGTGGAAGGCGAAGATCAGGTAGACGTGGTTCCCCTCGATGTGCGTCGCCACGTCCAGGAGCCGGCCGTGGCGCGAAGTGCGCTTCACCGCTTCCTGGAACGCCTCGAACTCGCCGGTTGCCCACGCCGCGAAGTGCGCCGCCTGCGCCAGCGCCTCGAAGACGAAGGCGGGTGCGCGCTGCACCTGCTCCGTCGTCGTCAGGCAGATGGCGCCGCCGGACGCGGTCAGCAGGTTGGCGCCGCGGTCGTAGCTCGCCACCAGCGCGCCCTCGGAGGTGGCGAGCGGAACGTAGAAGTCGCCGCGCGCGTGGATGCCGTTCACCCGCAGCGGCCCGGCGAGCCCCACCGGAACCTGCACCATCCCGATGTAGTTCTCGATGCTCCCGCGCATCGTGGAGGGGCCGGGGCGCTCGGCCTCCCCGGTCAGGTGCGGGATCTCGGCACCGAGGGCCGCCACGAACTCGACGCGCTTGCGATGCGCCGCCCCGCTCCAGTCGCGCAGCCCGGGAACGCGCTCCGGTGCCGGCGTCTCCTCCGTCGGCGTCGGCTGAAGGAGGTCGACGAGCTCCAACATCGGACGCCCGCGGGCGAGGCGGAGGGCCACCTGTAGTGCCTGATCCTGCGGTATCGGCATCGGGAGGGTCGGACGGAGGGATGCGAGCTGCGCGTGCGGCGGAATCCTACACCATCGCGTCCCGGGAGGTCAGCGCCGCCGCTTAGATTGAATGCTCCTGGAACAGTAATCGTTCAGAACGGCGAACGACAGCGCACCCCTGGCATAGCGTCAAAGTTAGCACACCCTCTACTTCGTCGAATCATGTATAGAGTGCACGAGAATACGACGATCGCCTCGGTAACGGACCTCCGCCGCCGGACCAGGGACATCCTGGAGCGCGCGGACGAGGGCGGGATCGTCGTGGTGCAGAGGGACAACGAGCCGCATGGCGTCTACCTGAGCTACCGGCAGTACGAGTCGATGCTGGAGATGATTGATCGGCTCGAGAACTGGGAGCTCGCATCGGTCGCGGTTTCCCGTCCTGAGGCAGTCGCTCGCGGCGAGATGGAAACTACGTCGCTTGCCGACGTCATCGCGGAGTTCGCGCCTGAGTTGCGCGACGCCTGAGGCGCTCAGGTGGGCTCGCGATGAGGAACCTTGTGCGCGGGACGCAATGCGCGCTTTTTCTGGAGGCAGCTGCGCCGGCCCTCCGGGAGCAAGGGAGGGCGTGTTTCGCGGCTGCCCGCGCGCTCCGGAGGGGCGCTCTCAGCCAGGAGTGGACGATGAACCGCCTGGACGTGCAGACGAGCAGAATGCAGCCGGTGATGGGCGCGATACTCGGCGTGATTATGGTTCCGCTCGGATTGCTGTCGTTGTACGCAGGGGTGAAGGACGGAGTTGAAGTTGGGCCCCTGGGAATCGGCGTGCTGATGCTGGCGACCTTTGGCGGGGTGATGTGGCTGGTGCGGCGCGGCCATTCGCGGTCAGTGCGCTACTTCTCCAACGAGGGGCTGGAGCGCAACGACGGCCAGTGGCTCGCCTGGAGTGACCTGCAGCGCGTGGTGGACCAGGTCCGCCCCGACCCGGGCCGGCCCGACCAACTGCAGCTCTGGCGGACCGAGATCGAGTTCAGGAGCGGCGAAAAGGCGTGGCTGCTCCCCACCCGCATCGCCAACCGAGGCGAGGTCACCGCGTTCGTCCGCGGCCTCCCCTGCGAATACACGCAGACCCGGGTCTGACCCGCTTTTTGTCATCCTGAGCGACGCGCTGCTCCGTCCTCTCCCGGGCTCAAATCTCTGGCGCGGAGTGAAGGATCTACTGCGCGTGACGAGAGGTTCAGCGGGCCGGGCACCGTTCTCCTGCCTCGCCGGCTAGATCCTTCGGTCGCCGCAGAAAGTATGGCGTGCGACGCGTGGATCGTGCGGG
>DASVVI010000798.1:0-4368 GCA_036386635.1 Longimicrobium sp. | reverse complement strand
AGCGGGGCGAAGCGCTCGCGCGCGTCGTCCGCGGCGATCCACTCTCCGGCGGCCGATCCGTCGTCCCGCAGCGCCAGGAGACGGCTCCCCGCCGCGTCCAGCACGTGCACGCGCCCTCCCGCGTCGGCCAGCAGCCGGGTGGCGTCCAGCCCGGGCCGCGGCGCGATCCGCGCCCTGGGCGCCATGCCCTCCCACCCCGGGCGCCACGCCCACACCGCCGCGCCGCCCGCGCCGGGGCGAACGGAGAGGACGAGCACCACGCCGCCGGGAAGGGCGATCAGGTCGCGCAGCCGGTGGCCGCCCGGGAGCACCGCGTCGTCGAACACCAGCCCGCCGCCGGGGTGCAGGGCGGCCACCCGCGCGGATCCCACCGCGCCCACCGCCAGCAGCTCGCCCACCGCGTCCAGCACCGGGGCGTCGCCGGGCGCGATTCCGGGGAGCCCCACCCAGCTGGCGAACGCCTGGCGCGCCGCGTCCCAGCGCAGTACGCGCCCCCGCCGCGCGCTGGCCAGCAGGAGCGCCCCTCCGGCCAGGGCCACGTTGGCGGGAAGGGTGAGCCCCCCGGCCGTGGCGGGGAGGGTGGCGGGGTCCAGCGGGCCGCCGGCCGCGGGGCGCAGCGTGAGCGCCACCCGCCCGGCGAGCACCCCCTCCGCGGCGGCCTCCACCGGAACGGGGCGCCCGGCGGAGAGCCCGGCTCCCCACCCGTTCGCGCCCGAAAGGCGCCAGCTGCGCGCGGCGGCCACCCTCAGTCCTCCGTGTACGGAAGGGCGGCCAGCTCGATCTGGCCGGGGTAGACCAGCGCGTCCGGCGCGATGCGCACGGCCGCGCTGGCGGACTCGTGCAGCCGCCCGTCCACGTGGATGCGCAGCCGCTCCACCGTGCGCACCCCGTCCTCGTCCGAAAGGAGGCGGCTCTGCACGTTCACCGGGTGCAGGTCCTGCCCGAAGCGCCACGCGCGGTAGTCCAGCAGCGACTCCAGCCGCTTGCGCGCCCCCTTCTGCGCCGCCCCCATGGAGGCCTGCGGGTCCACACGCAGCTCCGCGGAAACGTCCACGCGCACGAAGCGCGGGGCGCGCACGTGCACCTCGGTGGTGAGCGTGCGCTGCTCCTGGAGCGACGAGCACACGCGGCGCAGGAGCGCCTCGCTGGTGGCGGGGGGCGTCTCGCGGCTGTCCTGCACCACCAGCACGGTGACCGCCCCCGGCACCTGGATGCCGGGGTAGTCCGGGTGCGCGCCGGGGAGCGCCGCCGCGCGCACCACTCCGCCGATCTCGCGCGCCGCCGCCTCGAAGTCGCCGGCCGTCACGGCGCGCTCGCGGCGGCGCAGCCACTGCGGCGCGCCCTGCGCCGCTTCCGCCGCCGTCTGCGCGTCCAGCCCGCCCACCGCCGCGCGCGGGTTGGTGACGCCGCGGATGCCGGGGAGGGTGGACTGCAGGGTGGCGATCTGCTCCTTCTCCACGTTCCCGCCGCCGCCGCCGCCGTAGCGGTAGCTGCGCGCCACCACCGCGCTCCCCGCCGGAGGAATCGCCGCGCGCCGCCCGTCGCCAAAGGTCACGGTGCCGCTCTCCGGGTCCACGCGGTAGACGCGCGCCTCGGGCCCGGCCTCGGCCGGGGGCACGTCCGGGCCGGGATCGCGAAAGAGGAGGACGGGAGTCCAGGGCCGCTGCGTCCCCCCCTCGTCCGCCACCTCCAGCGCCAGCGATTCGGGCACCAGCGGCGCCCAGCGCAGCCGCATCGTCTGGCCGGGGCTGCCGTCGCTGGTGCCCATCGCCTCCTCGCGCACCGTCACCTCGTGGCGGGCGCGCACGGCGTTGAAGCGGAAGAAGGCCACCCGCGGCACCCGCTCGCCGTAGTCCGGGCGGTCCACCCGCAGCCGCAGCCAGAAGTGCGGCTCGTCGATGGCCCAGAGAGCGGCGGGCTCTATCTCGCGCGGACCCTGCAGTGCCAGGTACCCGCCCACCTCCAGCGCGCGCGTCTCGTCGGTGAAGACGGCCAGCGCCTCCCACGGCCTTCCCGGCCCCGGCAGGTACTCCCACGCCATGCTGGCGCGCAGCAGCTGCGGGGCGCTGTCGCACGCCACCGGCGCGGGCGCCCCGCGCCCCTGCGGATCGAAGGCGCGCAGCGAGAGCCGCCCGGGAAACGGCCGCCACCCCGGCTCGGCGCTGGTGGGCACCGCGAAGCCGAAGTACACGGCCGACCCCGCCTCCGGCCGCTCGCCGAAGGGGAAGAGCGAGCCCTCGTCCGGCTCGTTCAGCGCCGTCACGTCGTGGAAAGTGGTGCCGTCGTAGGTCAGCACGTGCGCCAGCGCGGCCCCCGCCACGTCCAGCGCGGCCGAGGTCTCGAACACCACGGGCGACCCGTCCTCCGCGGGCGGGGCGCCCACGCGCGTGCCGCGGGGCACGCGCAGGTCGCGCCCGGCGCCGGGGATGGATTCGAACACCAGGTCCGCCTCGGCGGGGGCGGCGGGGCGCACGCGCATCCCCAGCAGGTCCAGCAGGGCGCGGTAGGTGCGCTCCGGAAGCTGGTTCACCCGCTCCTGGGTGATCTGCGCCAGCCAAGCGAAGAGCTGCACCAGCGTGATCCCGGGGTCCGACTCGTTGTGGTCGGTCCACCCCAGCGAAAGCTCGGGTGTGTAGCGCGCGATGCGGCGGCGGGCCTCGGCCACCAGCTCGTCGAAGGTGCGCGCTTCCAGGGGCGGGGGCGCGATGGGCACCTTACTCGGCTCCTTCCGTCAGGTACACGGGGTAGACCAGGTTGAAGACGGCGTTGTTGGCGCGCAGCCGGTAGTCCACCTGCAGCAGCACGCGCCCTTCCTCGTCGGGGTCGGGCTCGGCGCGCACGTCCAGCACGTCGATGCGGGGCTCGTGGCGCAGCAGCGCCTCGCGCGCGCGGTGCGCCAGCAGGGCACGCTGGCGGGGGTCGTTGGGCGAAAAGATCTCGCGCGGCAGCCCGGCGCCGAAGCCGGGGCGCATCACCCGCTCGCCGGGGGCCGTCGCCAGGATCAGCCAGATGCTCTCGCGCACCTTGCGGTCGCCCGCCCGCAGCCGCAGCCGGCCGTCCGGCCCGGGCCGTACGGGAAAGGGCCATCCGCGGCCGATCAGCTCGTCCTGCATGGGGTGCCCGGGGTAAGGGAAGTGCCTAGTGCCTAGTGCCGAGTGCCGAGTGCCTAGCCGCCGATGTCCACCGTCGAGGCGGCGACGACGGTGCCCACGGGGAGGTCCACCGGGTCGTTGCAGGTGCGGGCGGTGTCACCCATTCGCGCGGCGCCCTTGCCGTTGATCAGCACCGTGGCGCTGCCGCGGATGATGGTGCCCCTGTTGGGCGGCGGGTTGACGAAGGTGCCGCCGATGGGGACGTGCGGCGGCGTGTTGGTGGCGGTGCTGTTCACCGTCGCCGCCGCCTTGCCCTCGATCAGCACGTCGCCCGAGAGCCCCCCGTCGATGATCCCGCTGAACGGGTGCGGCACCGGCACCGGCACCGTGGCCGGCGAGGGCGGCATGATGAGGTGCGTGTCCATGGCCGTCACCCGGTCTCCCTGCTTCGCCGCGAACGCGCACATCGCCGCCTCCACCCGTTTCAGTTGATCTTCACCTGCGAGCCCTTGAGCGTCAGCACCCCGCTGGCCTCGATGGTGATCTCCGGCGCCTCCATCTTGATGGAGCCCCTGGCCTTTACCGTGGCCGCACCGCCCGAGTCCACCGTCACGTCGCCCGCCGCCTTCACGAACACCTCCCCCTCGTCCGCCTCCACCGAGATCTTCTTTCCCGACACGTCCACCACGATCCGCTGCTTCTCGCCGCACGCCACCAGCTCGATCTTCTCGGCGCCCGGCGTGTCGTCGAAGCGCAGCACGTGGCCGCTGCGGGTACGCAGGGTGCGCAGGTGGTTGTCGCGGGTGCCGCCGCCCTCCGGGGGCGCGTCCTGGTCGTTCCACAGCGCGCCGATCACGAACGGCTGGTTGGGGTCCCCCTGGAGGAAGGCCACCAGCACCTCGTCGCGCGGCTCGGGGCGGAAGAGCGACCCGCGCCCGGCGCCCGCCATCAGGGTGCCCAGCCGCGCCCACGCGCTCAGCTGGTTTCCCAGGTGGGGGAGCTCCACCCGCACCCGCCCCAGCTTCTGCGGGTCGTCCAGGTCCTGCACCACCCCGATCACCACCCCGCCGGCCCCCGCGCCGCCCTGCGCCGGGGCGCTCACTGCTCCACCTCGCGCGAGGCGTCGAAGGAGGTGGTGTAGCCCGAGTTGTCCAGCGTGTGCGTGGAACCGCTCACGAACCAGATCCCGTCCAGGTAGCGCGCGCCCAGCCCCGCCACCTCCACCCGCGCCCCCGTGCGCAGCCGCGGCAGCCCGATGGTGGAGGCCGAGGCGGTC
>DASVVI010000797.1:0-7015 GCA_036386635.1 Longimicrobium sp. | reverse complement strand
GCCGCACGTTCTCCGCGCGCAGGGCCAGGAGCTCGCGCGCGCGGCGGACGAGGGCGCGGATCTCCTCGTTGTCGAACGGCTTGGGGACGTAGCCGTACGCCCCCTCGCGCAGGGCGCGCACCGCCAGCCGCTCGTCGCCGTGCGCGGTCATCAGCACGAACAGGGTGCCCGGGTGGCGCGCGCGCACCTCCTCCAGGAGCTGGAGCCCGCTCATGGCGGGCATGCTGAGGTCGGAGATCACCAGGTCGGCCGGCGCCGCCTCCAGCGCGGCGAGGGCGGCGGGGGCATGCTCGGCCTCGCGCACCTCGTGCCCTTCCTCCTCCAGCAGCTCGGCCAGGGAGAAGCGGATCGAGCGCTCGTCGTCCACCACCAGGATCTTCATCGCGCCGCCCCGGGAGCCGGAATGCGGATGGAGAACTCCGCGCCGCCGCCGGGTGCGCCGCCCACCCGCGCCTCCCACCCAAGCTCGCGCGCCAGGCGGCGGACGACGGCCAGCCCCAGCCCCGTCCCGCCGCCCTCGCTGCGAAATGGCTCCCAGATCCGCTCGCGCTCCGCGGGGGGGACGCCGGGACCCGTGTCGCTCACGACCACCTCCAGGTCGCCCTGCGCGGGGCGGGCGGCGAGGCGGACCGTGCCGCCGGCGGGGGTGTGGCGGATGGCGTTGAGAAGGAGGTTGAGGATGGCCTGCGCGAGCGCCTCCCGCGGCGCCGCGGCCACGCTGCCGCCCGCGTCCGCATCGACGGTGACGCCGCCCTTGCGCGCGTGCGCCTCCACCAGCAGGAGGAGATCGTCGAAGAGGGGCGCGAGCGCCGTCCGCGCGCCGGGCTCGGGGCGGACGGTAGCGCGCCGCGCGAAGCCCAGCAGGTTGGCGACGATCCGCTCCACGCGCTCCGCCTCCTCCAGGATCACGGCGGCGTAGCGACGTCGCTTGGCGTCGTCCACGTCGTCTTCGGCGAGGCGCTGGGCGAGAGAGCGCATGCCGGTGAGCGGGTTCCGCACCTCGTGCGCCACCGACGCGGAGAGCTCGCCCAGCACGGCCAGGCGCTCCTGCTCGGTGGCGGCGGCGGCCAGCTCGCCGGTCCTGGACGCGCGCACCTCGATGTCGTAGAAGCGCAGCCGCGACACCCCCACGAAGATCAGGAGCTGGATCCACACCATCGCCAGCGGCAGCGCGTAGACGGAGTGCTCGCCCTCGGTGAGCATCCCGCCGATCAGCCCCAGCGGGAGCACGGCGACCATCCCCGCCGCCACGCCCAGGCTCAGGCGCCGCTCTCCGGCGGCCTTGTCGTGCCGGGACCTTATCCCGAAGCGCACCATCAGCACCGTGCCCGCCAGCCACCCCGCGAGCTGCCAAAGGTCCAGGATCACACCCCCGTCCTGCCGCACGGCCCACGGTAGAAGGGCGAGGCCGATGCCGACGGCCAGGAGCGCCTGCCAGTCCGGCCGCTCCATCCCCTCCGCCAGCGCGAACGCCAAAAAGAACGCGGGGAGCATGTGGATGATGCCGAATAAGAGCGGTCCGCGCGTGCCGCCGGTGGCGAACATCCATCCCTGCACGCCCAGCCACGACATCAGCCCCGCCTGAAAGAGGGCGTACCAGCGCACCCCACGGCTGCGCGGGTTGAAGAGGAGCAGCGTCGCGGTGCTGAAGAAGACCACTCCGCAGGCAAAGAACGCGACCGCGACGGCAAGGGAGCTCATCGGCTGGAATCCCGCTCAGAAGTTGACGCTGCCGCCGAGGACGACCGTGCGCTGCCCAAAGAAGTTGGGGAGGGTGGTGCGCGTGCCCGCCGCGTCGTCGTAGCTGTACCCCGCGATGTTCTCGCGGCCCGCCGTGTTCAGCATCTCCACGTACGTCACCACCATCCGCCCGCCGACCGTCCAGAAGCGGGTGAGGCGGGTGTCGAGGCGCAGGTAGTGCGGCAGCCGGTCGCCGTTGGGCTCGCCCGGTGCGCCGGGCGTGCGCGGGGTGAAGGGGCGCCCGCTCGCGTAGCGCAGCGTGTTGCCCAGCTGCAGCTCGGCGGGAAGCCGCACGGTGGCCACGCCGGTGAAGGAGTGCGTCACGTCCACCGCCGAGGGTACCACCCGCCCATCCTCCAGCTCCAGCCGCCCGCGCAGGAGCCCATACGTGATCCACCCGTTCACCCGCGGCTGCAGGCTCCAGCGCACGATGGCGTCCAGACCCGTGGCGCGGCCCGAGGCCACCTGCGACCCGTCGCCGGCTTCGGCGTAGCGGCCGTACGACTTGGTGTACGCCTCCACCTTGAGCGACGGCTCGCCGGACCGCTCCGCGCCCACCACCAGGTGCCGCGCCCGCGTGGGCACGCCGGCCGGGGAGCCCGCGTCGGGAAGGGCGAAGCGCGTCCGCCAGCGCCCCTGGTGGAACTCGCCGCCCGCGGCGCGCAGCGTCCAGTCACCCGCGCGGAAGGCGATGGCCAGCCGCGGGTCCGCCGTCCACTCCGTCTCACCGGGAAGGCGATCGGCACGGACGCCGGCCACCACGCCCACGCGCCCCGACGCCGCCCACTCGTACTCCGCGTAGCCGCCCACGTGCGATGCGTCGTCCGTGACCGCCTGTAGCGCCCGCGACGGCGAGCCGGGGGCGAGCTGGTCGGTCGTGGGAGTGACGCCGGTCTGGCGGGCGTTCATCCCCGCCGCCTCGGCGCCGGCGCGGAGGCGGCCGCCGCCCAGCATCCACTCCGTGTCCACCCGCGCGGCGACCCCGCGATCGGTGCGCTCGCGGTCCAGCACTCCGAACTCGAAGCCGGTGGTGCGCTGGGTAGCGCTCAGGTTGGCCCGCACCGCCACCCGCCCGTCGCGCGACACCCCGCGGCCGGAGAGCGTCGCCAGCGTCGTGCCGCCGCGCGAGCCGAACGCCCCGCTGTACCCGTAGGCGCTCACGTTGCGGGCGGACTCGTCGGTGTCGATAAGGCCGGTGGCCTTGAGCTGCCAGCCCGGGCGCGGCGTCCACACGGCGCCGCCGATCCCTTCGAGCGCGCGGGGGGCCGTGTCAAACTCGCCGCCGCGGCCGTGCATCGCCAGCATCATCGACGCCTCGGTCACGCGCGCGGCGCCCCACATCCCCGCCCGCCTGCCGGCGGGAAGCTGGAGCATCGCCCCCGCGCCCACCGTGTTGGCCGAGAGGACGCCACCGGCTGAGGAGGGCCGGCCCAGCGTCTCCACGTCGAGCACGCCGGAGAGGGCGTTGCCGTAGCGCGCGCCGAAGCCGCCGCTGGAAAAGGTGGCGGAGCCCAGCACCGCGGGGTCGAGCACGCCGAACGCGCCGCCCTGCAGCGATTCGTAGCGCCCCGCGTACACCAGCCGCGCGCCGTCCACCCAGACGGGCGCTTCGGCGGGATCGCCGCCGCGCACGTACAGGTCGGCCCCTTCGGCCGCGCGGGTGGTGCCCGGCCCCGTCTGAATCGCCTGCATCAGGTCCGCCGTGCCGCCGGGGGTCATCAGCACGTCCATCCGCTTGAGCGAGGTGCCGCTGCGCGTGTCGTCCATCCGGTTGGCGCTGGCCTGCACCGTGAGCCCTTCCAGCAGCACCGGCTGCTTGGGCGCGGCGGGCGCGGGTGCCGCCGGTGCGGCCGCGACCGCCGGAGCCGCGGCGGCCGAATCGGTGGCGTCCGCGCGGCGCTCGTGTTGCTGGATCAGCTCGGCGAAGCGCGCCTCGCCCGGAAAGAGCGCCGCTCCGCGCCGCCAGATCGCCAGCGCGTCGGCCGTGCGGTTCTGGCGGACGTACAGCTCACCGAGGCGCAGGTAGGGCTGCGCGTAGACGGCGGGGGTGGTGCGCGTCCCCTGCTGCGCCACGAGCAGCTCGAACTCGCGGATGGCGTCGTCGGTGCGGCCCAGGAAGGCGGGAAGGTGATAGTAGTTCATGGCGAGCACGTAGCGCGCCGTCCAGTGGGTGCTGTCGAGGGCGAGCGCCGCCTTCAGCAGCTCCACGGACTGCCCGGAGAGCCTCCCCTTGCTCATGAAGTCCGCGAAGCCGATGCGGCACTCGCCGATCACCCGCGCGAGTCCCACGCGCGGCTCCGCGCTCTGGGGCTCGGCAGCGAGCCGGGCGCGGAACAGGCGTTCGGCGCGGTCCGCAGCGGTGGATGCGGCGGCCTCGTCCTTGGCCGCCGCGGCGCGCGAGCACTCGATGAGGGCGCTGTCCGCCGCGGTGGGGATGGGGGCCTGCGCGGTGGCCGCACCGCCCGTCGCCAGTATGGCCGCTCCGGCCAGAAGCACGATCTTGTTTCGCATGGTCGCCTCGGTGCTGTTCGGTTGCACTTCGTCCTGCTCGTGCCTACCGACAAAGCAACCCGCGGTCCGGCTTGGCTGATTTCGTAAACTACTCTGCACCAACGACTTGCGCGAATTAGGCTACGGCGCCGGGTGCCGCATCCAGGCTGCGGTGCAGCCGGGCGGCTGCACTTGGGCCGTGCCCGGCTGGCTCGGAACGTGAAGCAGGGCGGATCAGCTTCATCCACCTGCACGCGCGAACCAATGCCACGCACCCGCACCCTCGCACACATAGCCGCGCTCCTCGCGCCCCTCACGCTCGCCGCATGCGCGGGGAGCATCGGGGTCGAAGAGGAGGCGCAGCTCGGCGCGCGGTACGCGGCGGAGATCCGCGGGCAGGTGAGTCTCATCCAGGACCCCGTCGCGGTGGAGGCGCTCAACCGCATGGGTAAGGGGCTGGCATCGCGTGCGGACTCGTCCGGGCGCCGCTACACCTTTTACCTGGTCGACTCGCCCGAGGTGAACGCGTTCGCCATCCCCGGCGGCCACGTCTTCGTGAACCGCGGACTCATCGAGCACGCGGACCTGGTGTCGGAGATGGCGGGGGTGCTGGGCCACGAGATCGCGCACGTGACCGAGCGGCACGGGCTGGAGCAGATGGAGAAGCAGCAGCGCGCGAACGTCCTGGTGCGGCTGGTCTACTGGGCGCTGGACCGCGAGCCTGGGGTGGTGGAGCAGGTGGTGATCCAGGGAGGCGGCGCGGCGGTCTTCGCGAAGTACGGCCGCGACGCGGAGCGCGAGGCGGACGAGCGGGCCGTGGTGATGGTCGCCAACGCCGGCTACGATCCGGACGGGATCGCCACCTTTTTCGAGGAGCTCCTCCGCGAGCAGAGGGAGGAGCCCACCTCGTTCGACCAGTGGTTCGCGTCGCACCCCACCAGCACCGAGCGCGTGCGCAACACCCGCGCGATCATCGGGACGCTCGGCCCGCTCGACCGCGAGCGCATGATCCGCGACACGCCCGAGTACCAGCGCTTCCGCGCCCGCGTGCAGGCCCTTCCGAACCGTGCCACGACCGTGCGAATCAGGCGATGAACGGCGGGCGATAAAACGCCGGCATCTGGGCATGGCGAGGCACGGGCAGCCACGTGGGGCGGCCCCTACGGGTGTCTGTGCGGCGGGGCGTGGGCCGGCGTTGCGGCGGGGGTGGGCAGACACGCAGGTCTGCCCCTACCAGTTTTGGTGCGGAAGGCGGGCTGCGGAGCGGCGGCAGGCACGGGCGCGATGAATCGCGCCCCTACCGGATCTGTGCAGGCGGAAGCGGAGTTCTCCCCCTCACCCGCCCTGCGCCCCCGCAGGCGGGGGAGGGGGCCCTCCGCGCGGCGCAAACAAGAGTCGAACGGCACCAAGCCCCCTCTCTCGATAACAGAGGGCGGAGCCCTCTCCTGTTATCGGGAGAGGGGGCAGGCGAGTGTAACGAGCCGGGGGTGAGGGCCCCCGCCACCAACCGAAATCCATGCCACGCATCCGTCCCGCCGCGTCCGTCCTGGCGATCGTCGCCGCGGCCGCCGCGCACCCCGTCAGAGCGCAGATGAGCCCCAACCCGATGCAACCCGGCGTCTCGCTGGAGCTGGCGCGGGAGCGCGCGGCTACGCTCCACGACGTGCGCTACGCACTGTTGCTGAACCTCACCCGCCGCGACTCGGCGCGCGGAAACGTGGAGGCGGCGTTCGAGCGCAGCGGGACGCGCGACCTGGTGCTCGACTTCCGCGGCCCGTCGCTCCACTCCGTGCGGGCGAACGGGGCCGCGGTCACGGACTACCAGTGGGCGCAGGGGCACATCCGCATCCCCGCGCGCCATCTGCGGCAAGGGTCCAACTATGTGTCGGCGGAGTTCACCACGCGCATCGCGGCGGCGGGGGCGCCCATCATCCGCGCCGACGATCCCAAGGACGCCACGACGTACCTCTACACCCTCCTGGTGCCGGCGGACGCCAACGCCCTCTTCCCCTGCTTCGACCAGCCGGACCTCAAGGCGCGCGTCAGCATGCGGATCACGGCGCCGTCATCGTGGAAGGTGCTCACCAACAGCGCGCTGCAGGGGCTCGACTCCCTGCCCGCGGCGGTGATCTGGCGCTTCGGCGAGACGAAGCCGATCTCCACCTACCTGATCGCCTTCGCGGCAGGGCCGTGGGCGACGTGGGAGTCGGAGGGGCTCACGCTGTACGCCCGCGCATCCCGCCGCGCGGAGGTGGAGGCGGACTCGCTGATCGGCGCCAACCAGCGCGCGGCGGCGTGGCTGGCGGGGTACTTCGGCGTCCCCTTCCCGTTCGACAAGATGGATGCGCTCCTGGCCCCCGCCTTCCCCTTCGGCGGGATGGAGCACGTGGGCGCCATCTTCTACAACGAGACGCAGTTCGTCTTCCGAGAGCCGCCCACCCTTTCGCAGCGGCTGGGGCGCGAGCAGACCATCTACCACGAAGTCGCCCACCAGTGGTTCGGCGACCTGGTGACGATGAAGTGGTTCGACGACCTGTGGCTCAAGGAAGGGTTCGCCACCTACATGGCGGCGCGGATGCAGGCGGAGCTGGCGCCGGAGAGCGGCGCGTGGAAGACCTTCTACCTGCGCAACAAGCCCACCGCCTACGCCACCGACGCCACCTCGGGCACCACGCCGGTGTGGCAGGAGCTGGCGAACCTGGACCTGGCGAAGAGCAACTACGGCCCCATCGTCTACAACAAGGCGCCGTCGATCCTGAAGCAGCTCAACTTCCTGGTGGGCGAC
>DASVVI010000796.1:0-3987 GCA_036386635.1 Longimicrobium sp. | reverse complement strand
CGGAGGCGCCGTCGGTATTGCGCATGGTGATGAAGTGGACGCTGGGGCTGACCGCGTGGGGCGTGCTGGCAGGTTTGGTGGCGGCGCTGGTGCTCACGCGCGTGCTGAGCAGCCAGCTTTACGGCGTATCGCCCACCGATCCGGCAACCTTTGCCGTGGTGGTGATCCTGCTCGTAGGCGCGGCGCTCTTTGCGAGCTGGTTCCCGGCCCGTCGCGCATCCAAGGTGGACCCGATGATCGCGTTGCGGTCGGAATGAACGGCTGATCTCACGCGGAGACGCAGAGGCGCGGAGATAGGGTTCTCTGCGCCTCTGCGTTTTCGGGGTCGAGGCGAGCACGGGCGGCCACGCGGGGCCGCCCCTACGGGGTTTGGGTGCGCGGGGCGGGGGGCGGAGCAGGGGCGGGCACGGGCGCGATGAATCGCGCCCCTACAAGGGGCATGTTGTTTTGACACGGGTTGCCATGATGAAGATTCGATTGATCCTCCTGGGGTTCCTCGCGGCGTGCGGGCCTGCGGCGGTGCCTGCGCCGTTCGACACGCCCATCGCCTTCACCCACGCGACGGTGGTGGATGTGGAGACGGGGAGGCTGCTGCCGGACCAGACGGTGGTGGTGGCGGGGAACAGGATTCGGGGGGTGGGGACAGCGGTGCGCGTGGGGAGAGGGACGCGGGTGGTGGATGCCAGCGGGAAGTTCCTGATTCCCGGGCTGTGGGACATGCACACGCACGTGTACGGCAACGGGCCGGGCTCCCTCCTGCTGTACGCAGCCAACGGGGTCACCAGCATCCGCGACATGGGCGCGGACGACTTCGCGACGGTGCGCGCGTGGCGCGACAGCATCGCGGCCGGGCAGCGCATGGGCCCGCGCATGAAGATCGCCTCGCCCGTCGTGGAGAGCCCGCGCTGGATCGCCGCCGTCCGGCAGATGCAGGAGCGCGAGGGGCAGAGCACCGGCTGGCTCGCCTCCCGCTACGGGCCCTCGACGACGGCGGAGGCGGTCGCGTTCGTGGACTCGGTGGCGCGGCTCGGCGCGGACCACGTCAAGGTGCGCAACTACCCCGCGCCCGAGGTGCTCCGCGCGCTGATGCAGCGGGCGGGCGAGCGCGGCCTCCCGGTCTATGCGCACATGAACCGCGGAATGTCGCCCGTGGAGGCCTCGATGGCGGGGATGGCGAGCTTCGAGCACGGCTTCTTTCCCGCGATCACCGAGTCGCGCGCCGGCCGAGACTCGGTGTACCGCCTGCTCGCCGCCAACGGCACGGCCATCGTACCCACGCTGGTGACGTGGCGCGGGCGCGTCCTTTCCGGCGACTCGCTCCTGGTGCTGGCCAGCGCGGACGACGCGCGGATGCGCTACCTCCCCACGAGCATCCGCCAGCGCTGGCGCGACGAGGCCAAGACGCGCAGGTACGAGTCGCCGCTCCACTGGGGCGCGTTGTACCGCGACGACGTCCGCAACCTGCGCGAGCTGACGGGGGCGGGGATGGGGGTGATGGTGGGGAGCGATGCGGGCGCGCCGCTGGTGGTGCCCGGGTTCTCCACCCACGACGAGCTCGCGCTGCTGGTGGAGATGGCGGGCTTCACTCCGCTCCAGGCGCTCCAGGCCGCAACCCTGCGCCCCGCGCGCTTCATGGGCAGGGCCGATTCGCTCGGCACAGTCGCCAGCGGCCGCCTCGCCGACCTGGTGCTCCTGGACGCAAACCCGCTCGAGAACATCCGCAACACGCAAAAGATCCGCGGCGTGGTGCTGAATGGACGATACCTCGACCGCGCGGCTCTCGACGCGCTCCTGGCCGACGCCGAGCGGGCCGCGAGGTAGCCCGTGCAGGGTGTCCGTTTTTGGGACGAAGGTTTCCCATCCACGGACATGCGCGCCGTCCTCCGTCGCGCTAAGGTGATGGGGCGCAGCGACTTACGGCGGTGTTGCGCCGGGCATGGCTGTCGCACTTGATTATGGCGTCCGGGGCGGTCGTTCCGGGCGCCGCTGCACTCCCTTCGAACTCCACGCGCTCACATGATCCGCCTCCGAAACGTCGAGAAGTCCTTCCCCGCGGGTGCGGCGAAGACGTACGTCCTTCGCAACGTGAGCCTGGACGTCGCCCCCGGCGAGTTCGTCTCGGTGACGGGCCCCTCGGGCGCCGGCAAGTCCACCCTTCTCGCCATCCTGGGGATGTTCGACGCGGCGTGGAGCGGCGAGTACTGGTTCAGCGGCGAGCCGGTGCACGCCATGAAGCCCAAGGAGCGCGCGGCGCTCGGGCGTCGCCACATCGGCTTCGTCTTCCAGCAGTACCACCTCCTGGACGACCTCACCGTCGCCGAGAACCTGGAGGTCCCCCTCTCGTACCGCGACGTGCCGCGCAAGGAGCGGGCGGCGCGCGTGGGCGACACGCTGGACCGCTTTCAGATGGTCGGCAAAAAGGACCTGTACCCGAACCAGCTTTCCGGCGGGCAGCAGCAGCTCGTCGGCATCGCGCGCGCCATCATCGCGGAGCCCTCTCTGATCCTGGCGGACGAGCCCACGGGCAACCTGCACTCGTCGCAGGGCCGCGAGATCATGGACCTCTTTCGCGAGCTGAACCGCGCCGGCACCACCATCATCCAGGTGACGCACTCGGAGGCTAATGCGGCCGCCGGGGACCGGGTGATCGAGCTGGCGGATGGGTGGGTGGTGGGGGAGAAGGCGGCGGCGTGAACGGAAGAGTGCGTGAGTGCGTTAGTGCGTGAGTGCGCTGGTCTGGTGGTCGCCGTAGGGGCGTGATTCATCACGCCCGCCCTTTCCGCCGCGCCGACCACACAGAACGCACCCCCTGTCATCCTGAGGGAGCCGCGCACGCGGACTTCGCCGTGCACCAGCGCCGTGCGGCGACCGAAGGATCTAGCCGGCGAGGCAGGAGGCCGGCGCTACACCGCGGACCCCTCGGCACGCGCAGTAGATCCTTCGCTTCGCGCCAGAGGACGGAGCACGGCGGGCGATGGTGAGGCGCTTTGCTCAGGATGACAAAAATGATGGGATGCGTGAGTCCGCGCAGGCGGACTTCGCGTGGTTCCAGCGGCGAATTCATTCGCTCCTGGATGATGGCCCCGACAGGATCAGATATCGGTTCCAGGGCGTGATCAATCACGCATCGCACTCACGCACTAACGCACTCACGCACTTTTCTTCCATGGACACGCTCCTCCAGGACCTTCGCTTCGCGATGCGCGCGCTGGGCCGCAGCCCGGGGTTCGCGCTGGTGGCGGTGGCGACGCTGGCGCTCGGGATCGGGGTGAACACGACGATGTTCAGCGTGGTCAACTCGATTCTGCTGCGGCCGCCGGCCCACGTCGACCCCAACGGGCTCGTGGTGCTTCGCACGCTGCACCAGAAGACGGGCGACGAGAGCAGCGTCTCGTATCCGAACTTCGTCGATTGGCAGGCGGGGAGCCCGTCGTTCGAGGCGATGGGGGCGTATTACGATGACCGCATGATCCTCACCGGGCGCGGTGCGGAGCCGGAAGAGGTGAGCGGCGAGGTGGTGAGCGCGGGGCTCTTTTCCATGCTCGGGGCGCGGGCGGCGCTGGGGCGCACCTTTCTTCCCGAAGAGGGGAAGTCCGGCGCCGCGCGCGTCGTGGTGATCGCGCACCAGGAGTGGGAGCGGCGCTTCGAGCGCGATCCGCGCATCGTGGGCAGCACCCTGTCGCTCGACGGCGTGCCGCACACGGTCGTCGGGGTGATGCCAGAGAACTTCGGCTTTCCGGACAACCAGACCTTCTGGACGCCGCTGCGCCCCGAAGTCCAGGAGGAGCGCGGGAGCCGGTACATGTCCGTGATCGGCAGGCTGCGCCCCGGGGCCACGCTCCAGCAGGCGCGCGCCGAGCTGGACGCCGTCTCGCGCGAGCTGGCGCGGCGCTACCCGGAGACGAACGCGGGGTCGGGCGTGCGCGCCACGGACTTCAGCGAGAGCTGGTCTGGCGAGGTGCGCGCTCCCCTCCTGGTGATGATGGG
>DASVVI010000795.1:0-2213 GCA_036386635.1 Longimicrobium sp. | reverse complement strand
GGATGTCGTGGAGGTCGCGGGCGATGCGCTCGCGCTCGGCGACGGCGGCGAGGCGCTGCACCTGGTCGCGCGCGATGAGGAGGCTCTCGTTGGCGCGCCGCACCTGCGCCTGCTGCAGGTTCGCGGCCCCGATGATGATGGCCAGTCCCGGCCCCGCGATCATGTAGGCGAGCGGGGCGCCGGAGAGGACCGCCGCCGCCAGCGAGATGCCCGCTATCGCGCCGATGCCGCGGATGGCGGCGCGGTCGCTGCCCAGCCGCGACGCGAAGCTTGCCGCGTACACGAAGAAGACGAACGCGCTCGGGTTCAGCGGCATCATCACCGCCCCGAGCAGCACCTGCATCCCGATGACGCGCAGGATCTCGCGGCCGGTCACCCAGAAGCCGCGGAAGTACGACAGGAGGAACAGCGCCAGCGCCGCCGCGGTCATCAGCGCTTCGGCCAGCCCCAGGCGGCCGGTGCGCCAGCGCATCACCGGCTGGGCGAGGAAGCTGCCCAGGTACACCAGCCACACGTACGGCAGCCAGCCGATCTGTCCGTCCGCCGGCAGGAGCCGCCATCGCCGCATCTTCATCTTCCACTGTGGGGGTGTGTACCGTCATCCGAACTGCGGCCTCACGCGGAGACGCGGAGACGCAGAGAGAACTTCGCGTGCTCTCCCCGCGTCTCCGCGCCTCCGCGTGAGATTACTTGAGGCGCAGGTCGTCGATCAGGAAGCCGAACGGCCCGGCCTGCGGACCGCCCGCGATCACCACGCCCATAACGTCGTGGCCGTCGGTGCCGAAGTCGGACCAGGCGAACGACACCTCCTGCCACTCCGGGCCGGCCACAAAGGTGCGGATCAGTGGCGCCATCCCCTTGCTGCGTGCGAAGACCATGACGCGGTACGTCTTGCCGTCGCCGCGCGCTTGGAAGGCGATGCCCTGCCTGGCGGAGAGGTCCGCGGGGGCCATCGGCTGCGCGCCGGGGCTCCACATGGCGCCGTACCAGGGCTGCGGAATGGTGGTGTTGATGGTGCCGGAGATCGACAGCGCGTGGCCCGTGCCGCCCGCGCCGCCCTCCACCACCTTGACCTCGCCCGTCGAAGTGCCGCCGCCGAAGCTGTCCGGGGAAGGGAACCAGTTTCCGGGCGCCGACGTCATCCCATTCTCGAAGTCGCTCACCAGGCCGTTTCCGGCGATGCGCATGGGACGACCGGCGTTGGCGACCTGTTCGGCCACCGTGCGGGCGAAGGCGGCGCGGTCCACCGGCACGCCGCCCTTCCACACGCCCGCGATGTCGCGGGTGGCGGTGATGTCGCGCGTGGGGTCGCCGTTCACCAGCAGCAGGTCCGCGCGCTGCCCCGGCGCGATGCGGCCGCGGTCGGCCAGGCGGAAGGCGCGCGCCGGGCCCGCCGTGGCGGCGGTGAGTGCCTCCAGCGGGGTGAGGCCGGCGCCCACCAGCAGCTCCATCTCGCGGTGCATCGCCGCGCCGTGCGCCGTGCCCGGGTTCCCCGCGTCGGTGCCCGCCAGGATGGGGACGCCCGCCGCACGAAGCTGGCGTACGGTGGCCTGCGCCGCCGCGTAGCTCGTGGCGGGGGTGCCCGCGCGGCGCGGGAAGCCCTGCGCTAGTGTGACGCGCACCGGCGGAGTCAGGTACGGCATCAGACGCGCATCCTGCACCAGCGGAGCGCCGCCGCCCGTGCCGGTGATGCTCATCAGCACCGTGAGCGTGGGGACGACGAACGCATGCCGCCGCGCCGTCAAAGCCGCGAATCCGGCGTCCGCCTGCCGGTCCACGAAGAGGTGCGCCAGCCCGTCCGCCCCGGCCGCGATCGCCGTGCGGGCACCCGCCGCATCGCCCACGTGCACCACGGCCAGCTTGCCGCGCCGGTGCGCCGCGGCGATGGCCGCGTCCAGAGTGGCGCTGTCCAGCGTCGCTATCTTGATCCCGTACGCGCGCCCGTCGTCGTACACCAGCTTGATGTAGTCCGAGCCCTCCGCGATGCGCGCGTCCACGAACGCCTGCGCCGAGTCCGGCGACGACAGCGTGGGGATCGTCATCCCGTACTCGGTGCCGTGCCCGCGCGGCGCCGTCACCAGCGTGCCGGCCGAGAAGAGGTCGGCACGTGCGCTGGCCCGTCCGGACGCCTGCTCGGCCCGCGCCGTGGCGGCCATGCGGTGGTCGGTGAACATGTCCAGCTCGGTGGTCACGCCGAAGTGCACGGCCTCGCG
>DASVVI010000794.1:0-8416 GCA_036386635.1 Longimicrobium sp. | reverse complement strand
CGTGTACGCCGCCTTTCCGCCGCGCGTGACCTGCGCGATCCCGTTATCCGCGATGAAGCTCCTCAGCCCCGTCCCCTCCACCAGCCGTCCGAGCGCCTCCTCGGCCGTGTAGGCGCCCGCGACGGCATGCGACCGCACCCCCGCAGCCGCGGCCAGGTCGGCGCGCACCGGCACGCCCGCCTGACGCCCGAACTCGCGCAGCGCATCGGCGAGCGGCTGCGCAGGGATGTGGAAGCGGATGCCCGCCGGGGTCTCGGCGGGCACGGCGTTCGAAGAGGCGGACTGGGCCGCGAGCGGGGCGGTGCACAGCAGGCACGCCGCCCCGAGAAGAGTGATCTGTCGCATCGGGTCGTCGGATCAGTAGCTGATTTGCGTTTGAGAACGATTCTCAAGCGTGAAATCCTAGCCCCCTCTTCCGTCCGACGCAAGAGGCTGAATCGAACCGCCTCACACAGAGGACACGGAGGGGAACCGCAAGCCGCGGAGAACTTCTTCCGCTGTCCTTGCGGTTCCCTCTGTGGCTCTGTGTGAGGCTGCGGTTGCGCTTACCCGCGCCGGCACTGCGCCTGGGGAAGCGCGGCTGCGGGACGGCGGGCCGGGTCACGGGCGGCGCGCAGGGCGGCTTCCAGCGCGTCGGCGGGTGGCACGGCGATGTCGGGCGTGACGCCGGTGCGCTCCCACGCCGCGCCGGTGCACGGGTCCCACACGTGCGTCACCGAGATCGAGATGCTCATCCCCTGGCCCAGCGGGAACATGCGGTTGTTGCGACCCGCGCCGGCCGTGCGCTCCCCCACCAGCGTGGCGCGCCCCAGGTTGTGCAGGACGAATGGGACGTCCTCCGCCGCCGAGCCCGCGCCGTTGTCGATCAGCACGAAGAGCGGCACGTCCAATCGGCGCGGCCCCGGGACGTCCGCGAGGGTGCGGCGCAGCGTGGTGTCGCCCGCGGCGGGGTCGAACACCGCCAGGGAGAGCAGGTTGGGGGCGGTGAAGTGGCTGATGAGGAAGTTGGCGAGCTCCGCGCTCCCTCCCCGCGACGCGCGCAGGTCGATGATCATGGCATCGGTGCGCTCCAGCGTGCGCAGCGCGGCGGCCATCTCGTCCATCGCTTCGGGAGCGCCGGGAAAGGAGCTCATCCTCAGGTAGCCCACGTTGCCGGGGAGCACCCGCGCATCGGTGATGTAGCGGAAGCCCCCCGCCGAGTCCGCCCGGGGCGCGGGGCGCGCGGGACCGATTCCCCCCGCGCCCACCACGACGCGAAGGTGCCGATCGGGGTGCACGGCGCGGATGTCCTCCGTCAGCGCCTGGGCGAGCGCGGCGCGGTCCATCCCCGCGTACGCGCCGGCTCGTGCGCGCTCCCGCAGCCGCGCGCCTATCCTCTCGGCCGTGTCGCGCGAGACGTAGTTGCGCGCCAGGAGCGCCGCCGCGCTGTCCGCCACGGCCGCGCGCGCCGCGTCGGTGAGCGGAGCGGCGGGGGCCGGCTCGTCCTCCCCGCCACCGCCACCGCCAGGCTGTACGCGGAGTCCCACGATGCGGTGCGGAGGTGCGGCCTCCACGTCCAGCGTCATCGTGAGCGGCCCGCCCCCTCCCTGCACCGTCAACAACAGGCGCGTAGGCGACTCGGAACGGACCGACTGCAGCGGCGCGTTCGCGAAGTCGCCCGACATGCGGCGGAACTGCGCCAGGTGCCGTTCGAGCGGGATCTGCTGGAACTGGCCGCTCATCTGCTCGCCCACGAAGGCGCGCACCCGCTCCTCGCTTACGTTGCGGAGCTCCGCCAGCAGCGCGGCGGCGCGGCGGCCGGCGGGCGTGTCGGGAAGGGCGGCGCCCTGCGCGTGCAGCGGCGCGGTGCCCAGGAGCGCCAGCGCGGCGCTGGCCAGGATGCGCCGCAGTGCAGGCAGGGCGCGGAATCGAGTCATCATCGGTTCGTCTGATGTGGAGGGTTGGAAGTGTGATCTACAACTGTAGATACCGAACGCGCACGAATGGTTGCCGGGAGGCGCGGGTCAGCGCAGCGGAGGCATCGAATCCAGGAGCCGCCTGTCGCCGGTCGTGCGCACGTGGCGAAGGAGCTGGCCTGTCCGCGTGAGCTCCTCGTACATCTCCTGCCGCGCCGCCACGCGCTTGGGGACGGGCTGGCGGACGAAGGCGTGCGGGGCGCTCAGCAGTACCCCGCCGAGCAGCAGGAGCGCGGCGATGGCGCCCGCTCTCCATCCACGGATGTCCCCGCCGGAGCGCTCCGGGGCGACCAGGCGATGGACGCGGCGCACGAGCGGCGACCCGTGCTCCACCATGGCGGCCATCGGCACCTGCCCCGCGGGCGCCGAGAGCCACCCCGCGATGGAGGCGATGGAGCGCACCAGCTCGCGCGGCCTCCCGGTCGCCCTCACCGCCCAGTCGTCGCACAGGAACTCGGCGCCTTCGCGGTAGCGGCGCAGCGCCAGGGCGTTGAGGGGCTGGAAGAAGAAGATGGCGCCCGCGGTGCCGAGCAGGAGAAGCCAGTGCGGATCGCGGCGGACGAGGTGCGCCGCCTCGTGCGCCACGATGCTCCGTTGCTGTCCCATCGTGAGCTCGTCCAGCACGCGCCGCGGCAGGCAGATCTCCGCCCGCCCCAGCGCCACCGGCGCCGGGAGAAGGTCGGATACGGTGATCCGCACGCCCGGGCCCGCGAGCGACTCCGCCAGCCGCGTCAGCTCGCCCGCCTGGAGCGCGCACCGGCCCGCGAGGCAGCGTCGCAGGCGCAGGTGTGCCCGCGCCAGCATCCCCAGCCGGACGGCAGCGGTCAGCGCCCACGCCGCGGTGAGCAGCGCCGCGAGCACTCCGGCCGGCGCTCTCGGCCCCACCCGCACCGGCCCGCTCCAGCGCCGGACGACGGGCGGCCCGCCACCCGACCGTATCTCCGTCAGCTCAACCCGCCGCATCCGCACGGGCGCCGCGGCGGAGGGGATGCCGACGGACGGACCGACATCGACCAAGCTCTGCACGGTGGCCGTGGCGAGCCCGCCCACCAGCGCTATCTTCCAGAGGAGGTCCGCCCCGCGCTCGCCTACGAAGCGGCCGCGCGCAAAGAGCCACGCGCCGCCCAGCAGGAGGGTGCTGTGGATGGCGTACGTCAGCAGCCACCCCACGAGCGCGGAGAGCGCGCTGTCAACGACCGGCGTCATCGTCCTCCCCGATCGAATCCAGCAGCGCCCGCACCGATTCCACGTCGCCCGGCGCGATCTCCCGCGACTCCACCAGGTGCGACACGAGCGCCGCGCTGCTCCCGCCGAAGAGGAGCGAGGTCAGCCCGGCCACCATCGACCTCCGCACCTCCTCCTCGGTGACCGCGGGGCGGTACAGGTACTGGCGGTCCTCCCAGCGGCGCGTGAGAATCGCCCGCTTCTCCATCCGCCCGATCATCGTGGCGATGGTCGACTGCGCAAGCCGCCGCTCGTCCCACAGCGCGCGGTAGACCTCGGGCACGCCCGCCTCCCCGCGCTCCCATAGGACGCGCAGGATGGCAAGCTGAAGCTCGGTGAGGTGGGGAGACTCCGTCATCGGGTGCCTGCGCGGGGTCGGAATCGATCTACACGTGTAAAGTGACGAGCAGGGGCGGCTAAGTCAATTAGCCCGGCATTAGCTTCGAAGACGGCACCGCGACCCATCCGGATGCCGGGCGACTTCGCGATTCCCGACGCGAGCCATCCAGCAAACCCCTACAGGTACTTCCCACCGGCCTACGCAACAATCCACCATCTCCCGGCAGATTTGCACGGAGGTGGCGGCTATTCTATCAGAGTCCGACCGCGCCTCGGTCCACATGAGCCAGGCGCGAGCCCGCCGGACCCAACCGAAGGCCAGGGAACCATGACCGATCCCCACGACATCACGCCGACCACGGCCACCGCGGAACCCGCGCCGACCTCGCGCCGCCGCTTCCTGCACCTATCCGCGCTGGGGCTGGCCGCCGGAGCCGCGGTAGCCGCCTGCAAGCCGCAGAACAAGCAGGGCGCCGCGGGCGCGGCATCGGCCGACACCAGCCGGAGCGCAGCCAACGCCGCCCACCCCGGCGCCATGCCGTCCGACAGCGACCACAGCGGCGGAACCACCGCGCCGAACCCGGCCCAGACGGCGCGCGCAAAGGCGGACGAGATGGACGCCATGCACGAGAAGGGGATCAAGGCCTTCCCCGCCAAGACCGCCGGCAAGGGCAACCAGCCGATGGCGCCCAAGATCATCGGCGGCGTCAAGGTGTTCGAGCTGACGGCGGAGAAGATCAGGTGGGAAGTGGAGCCGGGCCGCATGGTGGACGCGATGGCGTACAACGGCCAGGTCCCCGGCCCGCAGATCCGCGTGCGCGAGGGCGAGCGCGTACGGATCATCGTGCACAACAAGCTGGAGCAGTCCACGGCGGTGCACTTCCACGGGGTGGAGGTCCCCAACGACCAGGACGGCGTCCCCTTCATCACTCAGCCGCCGGTAAAGCCGGGCGAAAGCTACACGTACGAGTTCACGGCGCCCAACCCGGGCTCGCACATGTACCACTCGCACCACAACGCGGCGGAGCAGGTAGGGCAGGGCCTCCTGGGCGCCTTCATCATCGAGCCGCGCCGCAAGCGGGCCATCGAAAAGGTGGACGTTGACTACGTGATGATCATCAACGACGGCTACCACGGCTACACCATCAACGGCAAGGGCTTCCCCGCCACCGAGCCGATCGTGGCGAAGCTGGGCCAGAAGGTGCGCATCCGCTTCATGAACGAGGGGATGATGATCCACCCGATGCACCTGCACGGGATGCACATGACCGTCATCGACAAGGACGGCTGGCCGCAGCCGCAGCCCTGGAGGTGCGACACCCTCAACGTGGCGCCGGGCGAGCGGTGGGACGTGATCGTCAACTGCAACAACCCGGGCACCTGGGCGTTCCACTGCCACATCCTGCCGCACGCGGAAAGCCCGCACGGCATGTTCGGGATGGTGACGGCGCTGGTGGTGGGGTGAGTGCGTGAGTGCGTGAGTGCGTGAGTGCGTGAGTGCGTGAGTGCGTGAGTGCGTGAGTGCGTGAGTGCGTGAGTGCGGCGGCGGGGCGCCGATCCTTGGTCGCCGCAGAGGGTCTTGGCGCGGCGAGATTCCGGCGGCGCGGGCCACAGGATCACGCCAAACGCGCTCGCGCACTATCCCGTCATGCCGCCGGTCCGGGCCCGAGAGAGCCACCGGGCTTCAGAATCTCGCCGACGTAATCATCGTCTTCCTGAAAGAGGAGGCGATGCTCCGCCACGAGGGTCTTCCGCGACAGCCTTTCCGCACCGGGAATGTCTTCCTGGCGGGTCTGCGTCACCAGGTAGCCGCCCACGTCCATTCCCGCACCGCGGAACTCCGGCGTCTGGCTGAGCTGCCACAGCTCCCGGAAGGCTTCGATCTTGTCCTGGTTCCGCCCGGAAAGCCCGCCGTGGTGCATCCCGTGCGGCTCCACGAAGCGGACCCGCGTGGTGCCGTCGGGGCAGACCAGCCACACGATGAAGTCCGGGAAGAACCCGCTCCTGCGGAAGAAGCCGATCCCCGTACCCGGCGCGTTCCGCAGCACATAGAGCTCGCACCCCGCAAACTCCGGGTCTTCACGGTGCCCATCCCAGAAGGACTGCAGATCGCGCAGGAACTTCGCCTCGCCCGGCTTCAGCCCGGGCGGGGAAAGCTGCAGCGCCTCGGCGTCATCGCCCTCGGGCTGCAGCAGGAGGGGCGACCAGAGGTGCAGGTCGGCGTGGAGGCGGGGGAGGACGTCGAGACCGCTCGACCGGAGGCGCGGCTCGTCGGCGATCAGCGCCTGCACCTCGGCCAGCCGCTCCTCCGAAGCCACACGCACGGTGTGGTATCGAGGGATCCGCTCGCGGAGGACGAGCCCCGAGGGCTGAAGGTTGCGCGTCTCCGCGGCCCGCTCCTGCCGCGCGATCCAGCGGTCCACGTACGTGGTCAGCACGCGGAGCGCCCCCTGCTGCACCCGTGCGGCGCTCCTCGCGTCGTCGCTCCCCATGCGCAGGGTGCACGCGCGGAGCACGCCCGCCAGCACGCCGCGCGGAATGCGGAGGTTCTCGTAGCCGCGCCGGTCCTTGTGGGCGAGAAGCGAGGCATAGAGCGCGTCCACGTCCAGCAGCGCCGCCACCTCGGGGCGGCGGAAATCCACCCCCACTCCGTCGCCCGCTTCCACGGCCCTCGCCACCCCGCCCGCGAGCGCGGCGGCGCGCGGGGTGAGGTCCACGCGCAGGGCCAGGTACGGCTCCACCTGCAGCGTCCAGCTTTCCTGCTCCGCGCCGTACCCGGGCCGCGTTTGCGGCACCGGGAGCTCCGTCCGTTCCGGGACGAGCGGGAAAAGGGGGACGTCCACGGGAGGACGGATCTCCTCCTCCGCCAGCATCGCGCGGAACGCCTCCAGGTAATTGGCGTTCCAGCCGAAGATCTCCAGCGTCTCCAGCTCCTTCAGCCCCGGAGGCGGGTTGGGGGCGGGGTCCCGGCGGGCGGCACTTCGGCGCAGCGAGCCGCCCAGGCCGCGCAGCCGCACCCCGCGCCCGAAAAGCTGGATCACCTGCGGACCTTCGCCCTGCCCCATGTTGAGGAGCCCCATGGTGCTCACGCGCCAGCTCGACCAGCCTTCCACGAACTTCTTGGCGCCGATCAGAACCGAGACCGCGGACCCCGGCCGGTTGATCTCGGCGAAAAGCGAGGCGGTGAAGCGGTCGTCGCGCACCTCGATCGCGGAGCGTTCGGCGAGGTGCTTCCGGAACGCGGGCACGTCGCCGATGTTCACCACGCCGAAGTACGCGGACTCGGCGCCCTCCGCCGTGGAGGCGCGGAGCCCCAGCTCGCCCGCGGCCTGCTTCAGCTCCCACACCTCCAGCCCGCCGCGGCCGCGGAACACGCTTCCGCAGATCAGGTCGTACAGCTCCCCCGCGTCGCCGCGCAGGTGCAGCAGGCGCGGTTGAAAGAGGTCGCGCCCGGCGTCCGTGAAGCCGCTCTCGCCCGCCATCACCTTCCCGATGCGCTCCACCGCCCATTCGCGGTCTTCCAGAAAGCGCCGCAGGAACTCCACGGCGGTCGCCACGTCGCTCAGGCTCAGCTGGTTCGGCTTTTTGACCGCCACCTTGGAGCCCAGGAACACCCACAGCGGCGCTTCCACGCCGTACGGGCGCAGCGCGTCGCGGTGCGCTCCGAACAGGTGCACCTGCTGGTAGAAGATCAGCAGCCCGCCAAGGAGCAGGTCGTGCGCCTGGTCGTCGCGCGCGTTCTGCAGGTTGAGAACCGAGAAGTCCTTGCCGAAGCTCTCGTTGTAGAAGTACCGGTACGAGTAGTCGAAGACGATGCTCTTGCCGTACTCGCCCAGCAGCGTCTCCCGCGCCTTCGCGCTGTTGGCGGCGCCGATCGCCTGCGCAAAGGTGGCGCTGTACTCCAGCAGCATTCCGTCGCCGCTCAGACGCTTCTGCCGGCTCTTCCACGCCTGCGCTTCACTCCCCGTTCCCTTGTGCCCCTCGTCCACGAAGACGAGGTTGGCGCTCCCCAACTCCTCCAGGGGCACGCTGAGGCCGTCGCCCGTGGACGTATCCGAGAGCTTGGAGATCTCCACCACCTGCACGCGTGGCCCAAAGAGCGAGGGTTGCCCCTGCGGATCGTGCACCAGGTGGTTGGCGTCGATTCCGCTCCGCGCGAACTCCTCCAGGTGCTGGTCCGACAGCCCCTCGTTGGGGGTGATCAGGTACACCCCCTCGAACTCCCGCCGGGCGTCGGCGCGCCTCACCAGCGCTTCGGGGTGGCGGCCGTGCCGAAGGTAGAAATCGGCCTGCCACAGGTTCGCGTGCAGTAAAAGGGTCTTCCCCGCGCCCGTGGCCATGAAGAAGGCCATGCGTCGCAGGTCGTCCGCCACGAAGTCCGCGATCCCCTTCACCTTGCCCGCGGCGCGGAGGCGGCCCAGGAACCCGTTGATGCCGTCCAGCAGCGCGCCGGGGTCGCCGGTGAGCCGGTCCAGGAGGATCTCGGTGTAGAGGAGCGCGAGGTACTGGAAGTACTTCAGCCGCATCCCCTCGCGCCCGCGCCGCAGCCGCTCCTCGTAACCCATGATGCGGGTGTCGTACTCGCGCAGCCGGTCCGCGGGCAGCTCCAGCCGCACCCCCTCCCGCTCCGTCAGCCGGTGGAAGAAGAAGCTCTGCCCGTCCGCCCCTGGCCCCTCCCGCACGTCACCCAGCACCCGCTGCATGCTCTCCATCCCCTCGGCGCCGAGCAGATGGTGCAGGTAGCGGTTCAGGACGAGGTGGCGCTCCAGCCTCACAGTCCTTCCTCCGGCTCCGTGACGAGGCGCTTGAACTCGGGGTCGAGGGAACGCACGCCTGGAGTGCCGCTGTCGCCGTTGCAGAGCACTTCGTCCCACGGGCCGGTCTCGGCGATCCGCGGC
>DASVVI010000793.1:0-11096 GCA_036386635.1 Longimicrobium sp. | reverse complement strand
CGCTCGTTCCTCGCTGCCCCTCCCCCAAAACAACCTGGGGGAGGGGCGTGCACTGGATCCGACTGCACCCGAGACCGCTTCAGCGGTCTTCGCGTAGTTCCAGCCGGGGGATTCATCCCCCGGCTTCCCACCCCCGGCTCCCCCGCCGCCTCACCACAGCCGCAGCTTGTCCAGATCCGCGCGGAGCTTCAGCAGGGCCTGGTCTTTCTGCTTCGCCTCCAGCATCACGTCGTAGGGGAGAGGGGCGGTTTCGCGGAGGAACCAGGCGAACTCCCAGGGATTCACGAAGTCGGCGTGCTGCGAGAGGAGGGGCGGGACGGTGACCTCCTTCTTGCCGCGCACGATGGTGCGCAGGTCCATCTTGGGCGAGGAGAAGTGCACCTTGGGCTGGATGCCGCCCCAGGTGCCGAGCGCCCTGCGCGCGGCCTCGCCCACACTGAGCCCGCCGGGGTTCAGGTTGTGGTGCTGGTGGTCGAAAACGAGCGGGACGCCGGTGGCCTCGTGGGCGCGCAGGCAGTCGGCCATCGAGTAGACGGTCTCGTCGTTCTCGATCACCAGGCGGCGCCGGGCGGATTCGGAGAGGCGCGCGAAGTTGTCCACGAAGCGCGCGATGGCGGAGTCCTTGTCGCCGTACGCGCCGCCCAGGTGCAGCACGACGACGGCCTCGGGGCCCTGCTCCATCGCATCGAGGAGCTCCGCCTGCGCGTTGACGTCGGCGATGCCCTTGGCGTTGATCGCGGGGTCCTGCGCGGAGAGGAGGACGTACTGCGACGGGTGGAGCGAGAGGCGGATCCCCAAGTCACGCGCGCGGCGCCCCAGCTCCGCCAGCTCGCGCGCGCACTCGCGAACCTGCGCGTGGAACTGCGGCATGTCCGGGTGCGTGGAGTACGGCACGAAGTCGGAGGAGATCCGGTACATGCGGATGTCCACCTCGTCCAGGTAGTCCAGAATCGGGTGGAGATAGTCGATCGAGACGCGCACGTGCGGATTCGACTGCCACTTCCGCGCATCGTTGCTCTTGAGCCCCTCGCGCCCCACCACCTTGACGGCGAATCCAAGACGCCTCGGCCATTCCCGCTTCGCCATCCTTCCTCCGGCAACAGAAGTGCGTTAGTGCGTGAGTGCGTAAGTGCGCTGGGCCGAAACGCACTTACGCACTGACGCACTTACGCACTCTCAGGGCCGCTGCACCAGCACCCACACCGATTCCGTGCTCGTGCTGTAGAACATCGAGATCACCACGTCCTTTTGCCGGCCGTCCTTGAAGCGGAACTGGTAGTTGAAGGAGGTGTTGAGGCTCTTCGCCGCCACGCCCTCGCGGAAGCGGCCGTGGAACGCCTGCACCTTGGTGCACGGCGCCACTTCGTCGAAGAAGTTCTTGCCGATCGCCTCTTCCTTGAGCATGCGCGCCAGGTCGGACTCGGTCTGGTTGAACTTCAGCACGATGCCGTCGCGGTTGAGCTGGATCATCCCGACCGGGAGCGTGTCGAGCTCGGTCTCGGTGAGGACGTCGGCCTTTTCCAGCAGGCCGGTCGGCGACTGAACGGTGGAAAGCATCAGGGTCTCCGTTGGAGGGTGGCGACGGCGCGATGGGCGCGATTCCGGGCACAACGTTATCGGGTTGCATCATGTTTGTCCATGGTTGGGGGGGGGATGTAACAGATGGTGCTTGCAAGAGGGGGCGTGGAACGGCTGTTGCGATGGGTCCCGCCTCCCCCGGTGGGCGGGGAGGGGCGGATTCCCCTCTGAGGATCGAGCCGGCGCGGCGCGGCACCGGGAGCCGGCGAAACCACGAAGGAGACATCCCATGGCGAGCGAAATGGATCGGGTGGTACCGCTGGGGCAGCTGGACGATTTCAAGGTGGCGGAGGGCGATCCCGACGTGCGCGGCTGGCAGGTGGTGGCCTCCGACGGGCGGACGATCGGCGAGGTGGACGAGCTGCTGATCGACACCAACGCGATGAAGGTGCGCTACCTGGACGTCGAGGTGGAGAACGGCCTGATGGCCGAGCCCGACCGCCACGTCCTCGTCCCGATCGGCTACGCGCGCCTGGACCGTAGCGCCGACCGCGTGATGGTGGACAACATCGCCTCCACGGACCTGCGCACGATGCCCGCCTACGACCAGTCGCCGGTGACGCGCGACTACGAGACGAGCGTGCGCAACAGCTTCCCCGGCGGCCCGGCGGCGACCGAGGTCGAGGGCGACACCGGGATGGCCGCGGCCGGCTCGCACGACACCGACTTCTACACGCACGACTCCTTCGACGACAACCGCTTCTTCGGGCGCGGCGCGGAGACGGCGGCGGGCGAGCAGCGCGTCACGCTCTCCGAGGAGGAGCTGGCTGTGGGCACGCGGCAGGTGCAGGCGGGGCAGGTGGAGATTGACAAGCACGTCGAGACCCGCCACGTGGCCGAGAGCGTGCCGGTGATGCACGAGGAGGCGGTCGTGGAGCGCCGTCCGATCACCGACCCGATGGCCGCCCGCGGCGCCACCATCGGCGAGGACGAGACGATCCGCGTGCCGCTCACCCAGGAAGAGGTGGTCGCCGAGACGCGCACCGTCGCCAAGGAGGAGCTGGTGGTGCGCACGAACCAGGTGACCGAGACCGAGACGGTCGAGGCCGACCTGCGCCGCGAGCGCGCCGAGGTGCACCGCGAGGGCGAGACCCACGGCGGTGGCTACAGCGCCGGCTCGGCGGGGCTCGGCGGCACGACCGGCTCGGGGCTTGGCGGTACGACCGGTCTCGGCGGGACGACCGGGAGCGGGCTCACCGACAACCCGGGGATCGGGAACGGGAGCGACAGCATGGGGCTGAACAACAGCTCCACCGACCCGCTCCGGCGCAACGACACCGGCGGCAACCTGTAGCCGCCGGCGGGGCGGGATGAAAACGGAGGGCGCTCCCGCGGCTGCGGGGGCGCCCTTTTTCCTTCGCAGGTGCCGGTGCATCACCGGGGGATAAATCCCCCGGCTGGAACCACGCCAAGACGGCTGAAGCCGTCTCGACGAGCGCCGATCTCGGCCCGGAGTCCGCGCAGGCGGACTTTGTGCTGTTGTTGCAGCGAGTTCACTCGCCACCCACAAAGACCATGACCGATTCAGGCGCGGTACGGGGGCCGTGGATCCTGGCGCTGGACGCCGGGAGCTCGTCCGTGCGCGCCGAGTTGTTCGACACGGCGGGCGGGGAGCCGCCAGGGTTCGGGGCCGCCCGGGCGGAGTATTCGTGGCGCACCGAGGAGGGCGCCATGGAGACCGACGCCGAGGCGCTGGTCGGGCGGTGCGTGGAGGTGATCGACGGGGCGCTGGTTGCGGCGAGAAAGGTCGGGGCGGAGATCGCCGGGGTGGCGATGGCGACGTTCTGGCACGGATTGGCGGGCGTGGGGAGCGACGGGCGCGCGGTCACGCCGCTCTTCGGGTGGGGCGATGCGCGTGCGGCGGACGCGGCGCGGGATCTCGCCGGGCGGATGGACGCGGCGGAGTACCACCGGCGGACCGGGTGCTGGCTTCATCCCACCTATCCCGCGGCGCGCCTCCTCTGGCTTCGCGCGGAGGCGGGCGATAGCTTGCCGCGCGCCGTCACCTGGCTCTCGGTGGGCGAGATGCTCCTCCTGCGCTTCTTCGGCGAGGCGCGCACGTCGCTGTCGATGGCGTCGGGCACGGGCCTTCTTGGGCTGCGCTCGTGCGCGTGGGACGAGGAGACGCAGGCGGCGGTCGGTGTGGAGCCTGCGGCGCTGCCGGCGGTGTCGGACGAGCCGCTGCGCGGGCTGAAGGCGGAGTGGGCGGCGCGGTGGCCGGAGCTGGCGGAGGTGCCCTGGTTTCCCGCGCTGGGCGACGGCGGGTGCGCGAGCCTGGGGAGCGGCGCCTTCGGGCCCGGGCGCATCGGGCTGACGGTGGGGACGTCGGCGGCGCTGCGGGTGCTCCGCGCCGATCCCGATCCGCAGCCGCCGGAGTCGCTCTGGTGCTACCGGCTGGATGGGCGGCGCACGGTTTCGGGACGGGCGCTGTCGAATGGGGGGAATGCGTTCGCGTGGCTGTCGAGGACGCTGGCGCTGCCGGCCGCTGAGGAGCTGGACGCGGCGCTGGACGAGCTTCCGCCGGACGGGCACGGGCTGACGGTGAGCCCGGGGCTGGTGACGGCGCGGCCTCCCCTGATCGATCCCGACGAGCGCGCGGCGCTCCTCGGCATCTCGCTCGCCACGACGCCGCTGCACATCGCGCGGGCGTGGCTGGAGGCGGTCGCCTACCGCATCGCCGACGCGGCGGACGCGGTGGAGGGCGCGTACGGACCTGCGGAGGAGGTGGTCGCGAGCGGCGGCGCGCTGCATGCGTCCCCCGCGTGGACCCGCATCATCGCGGACGTGCTGGGGCGCCCCGTGCGCCTGGCCGCGGTGGACGAGGAGACGGCGCGCGGCGCGGCGCTCATCGCGCTGGAGCGGCTGGGGCTCATCGACGACCTGGCGGCGGTGGCGCGCGTCGGCGGCGAGCTGTTCGAGCCGGACGCAGGGCGGCACGCGGTGTATGCGGCGGCGCGGGCGCGGAGGCCCTCACCCCCCGGCCCCCTCTCCCGATAACAGGAGAGGGTGCCCCTCTCGTTCTCGGGAGAGGGGGGGAACTGCACGAAGCATCCAATCACATTCGAATCAGAGAACGATGCCCTCCTTAGGGACGACGAGCGGGAGCGAGCTGGACCAGCTCTGCATCAACACGATCCGCACCCTCTCGATGGACGCGGTGCAGGCGGCCAACTCGGGACACCCGGGGACGCCGATGGCGCTGGCGCCGCTGGCGTACGTCATCTGGACGCGCCACCTGCGCCACAACCCGCTCGATCCCAAGTGGTTCGGGCGCGACCGCTTCATCCTGTCGGCGGGGCACGCGTCGATGCTCCTGTACTCGATGCTCTACCTGACCGGGTACGGGCTGGAGCTGCAGGACCTGAAGGACTTCCGCCAGTGGGAGAGCCGCACCCCTGGGCACCCCGAATTCGGCCACACGCCAGGCGTGGAGACGACGACGGGGCCGCTGGGACAGGGCGTGGCGAACGGGGTGGGATGGCCATGGCCGAGGCGCACCTGGCCGCTCTCTACAACCGCGACGGGCACCGCGTTGTCGATCACCACGTGTACGCCATCTGCTCGGACGGCGACCTGATGGAGGGCGTAGCGGCGGAGGCGGTGTCGCTGGCGGGGCACCTCAGGCTGGGCAAGCTGATCTACTTCTGGGACGACAACAAGATCACCATCGAGGGCTCCACCGACCTCGCGTTCACCGAGGACGTGCAGGGGCGCTTCGCCGCGTGCGGCTGGCACACGGAGCGCGTGGAGGACGTCAACGACCTGGAAGCGCTCGATGCGGCGATCCGCTCCGCCAAGGCCGATCCGCGCCCCTCACTCATCGCCGTCCGCACGGTGATCGGCTACGGATCGCCCAAGAAGGCGGGCTCCGAAAAGGCGCACGGTGAGCCGCTGGGCGCCGAGGAGATCGTCGCCACGAAGCACAACCTCGGGTGGCCTTCGGAGGAGCCGTTCTTCGTTCCCGACGAGGCGCTCGCCCACATGCGCCAGGCCACCGAGCGCGGCGCGCTGATGCAGCGCGATTGGGAGCAGCGCTTCGACCGGTACGCCGCGGACAACCCCGAGCTGGCGCGCGGCCTCTACGGCGCGCTGGAGCGGCGTCTTCCCGAGGGGTGGGACGCGGAGATCCCCACCTGGGCGCCGGACGAGAAGCCGATCGCCACGCGCGCTGCGTCGGGGAAGGCGCTGAACGCCATCGCGAAGAACGTCCCCTGGCTGATGGGCGGGAGCGCGGACCTGGCGGGCTCCAACAACACCCACATCGACGGCGGCGCCGACTTCGAGCCGGGGAGCTACGCGGGGCGCGTGCTGCACTTCGGGGTGCGCGAGCACGCGATGGGCTCGGTGATGAACGGGATGACGCTGCACGGCGGCGTCCGCGTCTTCGGCGGCACGTTCCTGATCTTCTCGGACTATATGCGCCCGCCGATCCGCCTGGCGGCGCTGATGGAGCAGCCGACGATCTACATCTTCACGCACGACTCGGTGGGGCTGGGCGAGGACGGCCCCACGCACCAGCCGATCGAGCAGCTCGCGGCCCTGCGCTCCATCCCCGGCCTCATCGACCTGCGCCCCTGCGACGCCAACGAGACGGCGGAGGCGTGGCGCTTCGCGATGGAGTTCACGGACGGCCCCATCTTCATGGCGCTCACCCGCCAGGCCCTGCCGCACCTGGACCGCAACCGCTTCGGCGCCGCGAGTGGCCTGCGCCGCGGCGCCTACGTCCTCTCGGACGCGGAGGGGGGCGCTCCGGAGGTGCTGCTGATGGCGACCGGCTCGGAGGTGGCGGTGACGCTGGAGGCGCAGGAGGCGCTACGTGCGGAGGGAATCCGGGCGCGCGTGGTGAGCATGCCGAGCTGGCAGCTCTTTGCCCGCCAGCCGCGCGAGTACCGCGAGTCGGTGCTGCCGCCCGCGATCACGGCGCGCGTCGCGGTGGAGGCGGGGAGCCCGATGGGGTGGCACCGCTGGGTGGGGAGCGAGGGGCACATTGTGGGGATCACGCGCTTTGGCGCATCGGCCCCGGCCACGCGCGTCTTCGAGGAGCTGGGCTTCAGCGCCGCCAACATCGCCGCGCACGCCCGCGCCGCCCTCGGCCGCGGCCCGACGCCGACCGGCGGGGAAGGGCAGGCGGGGGCCGGCGGGGCGAAGCTGGGAATGGACGAGACGAGTGCGTGAGTGCGTTAGTGCGTGAGTGCGCTGGATTTCGCGGCGCACCAACGCACTTCCGCACTAACGCACTAACGCACTTTTTTTCTGGAGGAACACCCATGCCCGAATCCACTCCGCTTCACCAGCTCCACCCGCTCGGCCAGTCCGTGTGGCTGGACTACATCCGCCGCGAGATCCTGGAGAACGGGGAGCTGGAGGCGATGATCGCGCAGTACGACCTGCGCGGCGTCACCTCCAACCCCAGCATCTTCGAGGAAGCCATCGGCAAGAGCGACGATTACGACTCCGCGATGGAGGAGCTGGCTGCGGACGGCGCGGACGCGAGCCGCGCGTACGAGACGCTCGCCGTGCAGGACATCCAGCGCGCCTGCGACTTCTTTCGCCCCGTGTACGACGCGGCCGGCGGGCACGACGGGTTCGTGTCGCTCGAGGTATCGCCCGAGCTGGCGCACAGCGCGGAGCGGACGCTGGAGGAGGCGCGGCGGCTGTGGAAGGCGGTCGGCCGGCCCAACCTGATGGTCAAGGTGCCGGGCACGGAGCACAGTGTTCCCGCCTTCGAGCAGCTCATCGCGGAGGGGATCAACGTGAACGTGACGCTCCTCTTCTCCATCTCGGGTTATGAGCGCGTGATGGAGGCGTACCTGCGCGGGCTGGAGAAGCGCGCCGAGCAGGGCGGGGCGCTGGACCGCGTGGCCTCGGTCGCATCGTTCTTCGTATCGCGCGTGGACTCGGCGATTGATGCACAGCTCGAAAAGCTCGGCGGCGACAGGGCGAAGGCGATGATGGGGAAGGCGGCGGTGGCGAACGCGAAGCTGGCGTACCACCGCTTTACCGAGGTCTTCGCGGGCGAGCGGTGGGAGCGGCTGGCGGGGCAGGGCGCGCGGGTGCAGCGGCCGCTCTGGGCCAGCACCTCCACCAAGAACCCCGAGTACCGCGACGTCATCTACGTGGAGGAGCTGATCGGCCCGCACACCGTCAACACGATGCCGCTGGCCACCGTCAAAGCCTTCGCGGACCACGGCGTCGCGCGCCGCACGGTGGACCAGGACGTCGCCTCGTCGCGCCAGGTGCTCGCCGACCTCCGCGAGCTGGGGATCGACCTGGACGCCGTCACCGAGCAGCTCCAGACCGAGGGCGTGGAGAAGTTCTCCAAGTCGTTCCGCGGTATGATGCAGGTGGTGGAGGAGAAGCTGGCGCGGGTGGCGGCGAAGGCGTAGGGGGCCCTCACCCCCAGCGTCGCTCCGCGACGCATCCCCCTCCCCCAAAACTGCCTGGGGGAGGGGGTGGCCGCGCGCAGATCTCTCCACCGGGCCGCCAACCCGTCCTTTCCCGCGCACCGATCTCCGCCTCACGCTCCCGAACCTCGTAGGGGCCGCCCCGCGTGGCTGCCCGTGCCCGCCCGCGCGACGACCTCTGCCATACGGTTTGGGACACCCGCCTGCGACCCATGTGCCCCGGCTGTCCCAATCGTGCCGCACTTGTAAACCTCGGCGGAAATGTTCCGGCGGGGCTAAGGTGTTGCTGCCAAACGACCTCACGGCGCGCCGCGCCAACCGGCCGGGACCGGCACACCGGTTGCCCTACCGTCTGCCATCGAATGTCCCCTGCTCGCCACCTATCCGCACCATCCATTCACAGCAGCACCCCGGGACCGCCTCGGATGGCGGCGCGCCCCGGACCCAAGACGAAGCGGCTCCCCGCCGCTCCCCGCCAGGACCCCTCCGGACATCGCCTCCCCGCCGGGCCGCCTCCTCACCAGGAGCGGCCCGGCGGCGTTTTTGTGCCCGGAGCTTGCCGCGCCCGGCCGCGGGTGCGTATTTGCAGCGATGCCGCGCGACGATGCGCGGCCGGCGTACACCAGCACACGCGGAGGGGCGGATGCGGCTCGGGATGGTTGGGCTCGGGAAGATGGGCGGCAACATGGTGCAGCGCCTCATCCGCGGCGGGCACGAGGTGGCGGTGTTCGACCTCAACGCCGAGGCGGTGCACAAGGTGGCCGAGGCCGGCGCCACCCCCGCGGCCTCGCTCGCCGAGCTCGTGGGCGCGCTCCAGGCGCCGCGCGTGGTGTGGGTGATGGTCCCCGCGGGCGATCCCACGGAGCAGACGCTGCGCTCGCTCGCCGACCTCGTGCAGCCGGGAGACGTGCTCATCGACGGAGGCAACTCCAACTTCCACGACACCAAGCGGCGCGCGGCCGAGCTGGGCGCGCGCGGCATCCACCTGATCGACGCGGGGACGAGCGGCGGGGTGTGGGGGCTGGAGAACGGCTACTGCCTGATGGTGGGCGGGCCCGACGAGGCGGTGAGGATCTGCGAGCCCGCCTTCCGCACGCTGGCCCCGGAGAACGGTTACGAGCACGTGGGGCCGAGCGGGGCGGGGCACTTCACCAAGATGGTCCACAACGGCATCGAGTACGGCCTGATGCAGGCGTACGCGGAGGGCTTCGAGATCCTCAAGAAGTCCGAGTTCCCGCTGGACCTGCAGCGCATCGCCGGGCTCTGGCAGCACGGGAGCGTGGTGAGGTCGTGGCTGCTGGAGTTGCTGGAGCGCGCCTACGCCGCCGAGGGGCAGGAGCTGGAGCGCATCCGCGGGTGGGTGGCCGATTCGGGCGAGGGGCGCTGGACGGTGCAGGCCGCCATCGACCTGGACGTTCCCGCGCCCGTCATCACCCTGTCGCTGATGGCCCGCTTCGCCAGCCGGCAGGATGAGAGCTACGGCGCGCAGGTGCTGGCCGCGCTCCGAAACCAGTTCGGCGGGCACGCCATCAAGGCCGCTGACTCCGCGGAGCCCAAGTGAGCACCGCACTGCCCGCGGCGGCGGGGGCGCGCGCCGCCTCCGCGTCGCCGCTGCGCAAGGCGCTGTCGAGTGTGCGCGTGCCGCAGCCGCTGGTGCTAGTGATCTTTGGCGGCACGGGCGACCTGGCTCGCCGCAAGCTGATCCCCGCGCTCTTTCGCCTCTGGCAGCAGCAGCTTCTGCCCGAGGCGTTCGCGGTGGTGGGGGTGGCGCGCGAGCACATGGACGACGAGGAGTACCGCCGCCGCGCCCGCGAAGCGCTGGGCGAGTTCGCCACGGCGGCCACCGACGAAGAGTGGGCGGATTTCGGGCGGCGCCTCTTCTTCGGCAGCCACGTCTTCGACGACGAAGAAGGCTTCGAGCGGCTCAAGACGCAGCTCCAGGATGTCGACCAGCAGTTCGGCATCCCCGGCAACCGCCTCTTCTACTACGCCGTCCCCCCGCAGGTGGTGGACGAGATCTCGCGCGACCTGGGGAAGGCGGGGCTCATCTGCCCGCCGAGCTGCCCGTGCTGGACGCGCGCCATCGTGGAGAAGCCCTTCGGCCGCGACCTCGCCTCCGCGAAGGAGCTCAACAAGGCACTGCTGGAGGTCTACGACGAGCGGCAGATCTTTCGCATCGACCACTATCTGGGGAAGGAGACGCTCCAGAACCTGATGGTCTTCCGCTTCGGCAACTCGGTGTGGGAGCCGCTGTGGACGCGCAGCCACATCGACCACGTGCAGATCACCGTCGCGGAGAAGGTGGGGCTGGAGCAGCGCGCCGACTACTACGAGAAGAGCGGCGCCCTGCGCGACATGGTGCAGAGCCACCTCCTCCAGATCCTGACGCTGGTGGCGATGGAGCCGCCCGCATCGTACGACGCGGACTCGGTGCGCAACGAAAAGGTCAAGGTGCTGCGCTCCATCCGCCCGCTGCTGGGCGAGGACATCGACCGCGAGACCGTCCGTGGCCAGTACACATCCGGGGAGGCGGGTAGGGGCTACCGCGAGGAGGAGGGCGCCGCCCCCGATTCGCGCACGGAGACCTTTGCGGCGCTGCGGCTTCAGGTGGAGAACTGGCGCTGGGCGGGGGTCCCGTTCTACCTGCGCACGGGGAAGCGCCTTCCGGCCAAGGCGACGGAGGTGGTGATCGCCTTCCGCCCGGCGCCGCACCCGGTGATGGACCTGGTGGACGGCGACCTCCCCTCGCCCAACGCGCTGGTCCTGCGCATCCAGCCCAAGGAGGGGATCTCGCTCTTCTTCGAGGCCAAGGTCCCCGGCCTCACCGGCCGGATGCAGCCCGTCAGCATGGACTTCGACTACGCCACCGCCTTCGAGGGCGCCGAGTCCCCCGAGGCCTACCAGCGCCTCCTGCTCGACGCCATGCTCGGCGACGCCACCCTCTTCGCCCGACGCGACGAGGTGGAGGCGGCCTGGACCCTCGTCACGCCGATTCTGGAGCGCTGGGAGGCCGGCGGCGAGCCGGAGGCGTACCCGGCCGGGAGCTGGGGCCCGGAGGGCGCGGACCGGCTGATGGGCGAGGACCGGAGGGGGTGGCATCAGCCGTGAGAGGGG
>DASVVI010000792.1:0-4046 GCA_036386635.1 Longimicrobium sp. | reverse complement strand
CCCATCTACGCGCTGCTCAACGGGTTGTGGGCGGCGGCGCGTCCCACGGCGGAGCTGGTGGAGGTGCGCAACGTCATCCAGACCGCGCTGCTGATCGTGCGCTGCGCGGCCCAGCGCCACGAGAGCCGCGGGCTGCACTTCGACGAGGACCGCCCCTTCCGCGACAACGAGCACTCGCTGCGCGACACCATCATCGTGCGATGAAGGTCACCCTGGCGGCCGTGGGAAAGGTGCGTGGGATGCTGGCGGATGCCCTCGCCGAGTACGAGACGCGCACCCGCCGCTACTTCGCCTTCGACGCCGCAGAGGTCAAGGAGGAGCCGTACCGCCGCTCCGGCGACGCCGGGCGCGTGCGCGACGAGGAGGGAAAGCGCCTCCTGGCCCGCGTTCCGCAGGGCGCGCAGGTGGTGGCGCTGCACGAGACGGGGAAGCAGTGGACGTCCGTGCAGCTCGCGGAGTACCTGGGGGAGCTGGCGCTGCAGGGAAGCCCGGGGGCCGCCTTCCTGATCGGCGGAGCGTATGGGCTGTCGGACGAGGTGCTGGCGCGCGCGGCGGTGCGGCTTTCGCTCTCAGCCATGACGCTCACGCACGAGCTGGCGCGGCTGGTGCTCACGGAGCAGCTCTACCGCGCCGGGACCATCCAGCGCGGCGAGCCGTACCACAAGGGGCGCGAAGCCTGATGCGGGGCGGGGGAGTGCGTCCGCGCCGCGTGATCCTTTTCCGGAGAGGCCGTTGAGCCTGCGCATCGAAGCCGGGCCCATCCGTGGGTCGCGGCTGGTGGACGACTACATGGCGGGTGCGCCCGCGATCTCCGCGTTCTACGCCGGGCACCCGCTGGACGCCGCGGCGTACCGCGACAAGCTGGCGGAGGTGCAGCGCCGCTTCGACCGCCCCGCGCGCGAGCGTGCGGCGGCCGCGTTGCGCCCCACCTCACCCGGCGCGGCGGAGCGTCTGCGGCGCTTCGTGGAAGAGGGCGGGGCGATGGTGACCACGGGCCAGCAGACCGGCCTCTTCACCGGCCCGCTCTACACGATCCACAAGATCCTCTCCGCCATCCGCCTCGCCGAAGCGCTGGAGGCGGAGCTCGGCGTGCTCGTCCTCCCCGTCTTCTGGGCCGCCTCCGAGGACCACGATTTCGCGGAGGTGAACCACGCCTGGGCGGTCGATGGAGCCGGCGAGCTCCACCGCTTCGGAGTCCAGGCGACGGACCGGCGCGCCGTTCCCATGAGCGGAATGAGGCTCGGATCGGACGTAGAAAGCGCCTTTGATGATTTTACGCAAGCGATTGGCGCGGATGGTGATGCGTCCGGCATCTTCACACGAGTTAGAGCCGCTTACCAGCCGGGCCGCACGGTGGCGGAGGCGTTCCGCGACACCATCGCCGAGCTCTTTTCCGGCTTCGATCTCCTGGTCACCGACGCCGCCGACCCGGCGCTGAAGCAGGCCTCCGCGGAGATCCTCCTGGCCGAAGCGGCGAACGCGGCGGAGCACGAGCGGCTCGTCGCGGAGCAGACGGGAGCACTGGAGTCGGCCGGCTATCCGTCGCAGGTCGTGGTGGCCGAGGGGGCGACGAACCTCTTCATCCACGGGGTCGCGGGCGCGCGCGGCCCAGGCGGCCGCGAGCGGCTCCAGCGCGACGGCAACGGCTTCATCGCCCCCGAGATCCGCCGCCGCTTCACGCGCGGGGAGTTGGAATCGCTGCTGCGCGACGAGCCGGGTGCCCTCAGCCCCAACGTCTTCCTGCGCCCCGTCGTGGAATCCGCCGTCTTCCCGACGCTGGTGTACGTTGGAGGGCCGGCGGAGACCGCGTACTTCGCGCAGATCGGCCCGCTGTTCGAGGCGCTGAACATCCGCATGCCGCTCGTCTTCCCGCGCTTCGCCGCGCTGATCGCGCCCGCGGAGGCGGAAGAGGCGCGCGCCGCCCTCGCCATCACCGACGAGGAGCTGCGCCTTCCGGAGCACGAGCTGGTCGAGCGCGTAGCACGCCGGCGCATCCCGCCCGAGGTCGCGGAGCAGTTGCTGGCGCTCCGCCAGTCCATCGTAAGCGGATTCGGGAGCGTGATCGATGCGGCGCATTCCATCGATCCCAACCTGGACCTCGCCATCGGCGCGCGGCGCAACCGGGCGATCATGGAAGTGGCGAAGGCGGAACGGAAAATCATACGGCACGTGAAGCGCAACGACGCCGAGCTGCGGCGCGGCACCGCGTTGGCGCGCAACCACTTGCGCCCGAATGGCCAGCCGCAGGAGCGCGTGCTCACCGTCTTCCAGTACCTGATACGCCAGCCGTCGCTCCTGCACGATCTGGCGGCGTCCATGCATGTGCAGCTCCGCCCCGCGGCCGTGCCCGCGTAAGTGACAAACAACGTGATGAGCACATGAGCGAGAGCGACGAGACGATCCCTTTCCCCGCGCGCGACCGCGGCGAGGCGCAGTTCAGCCCGGAGCCGGACGATCCCGGCGCCGTGGAACCGGATCCGGCACCCAAGTCGCCGCGCGCTGCACCCTCCGGCAACCGCGCTTCGGCCACGATCGCGGCGGGGATTCTCCTCAGCCGGATGGCCGGGCTGGTGCGCGAGGCGGTGGGGGCCGGGTACCTGGGCACCTCCGCCTACGCCGATGCCTTCCGCGCGGGGCTGCGCATGCCCAACATCCTCCAGAACCTGCTGGGCGAGGGGACGCTGAGCGCATCGTTCATCCCCGTCTATGCGGAGCTCCTGCACGAGGGAAAGGAGGAGGAGGCGGGGCGGGTGGCGGGCGCCATCTTCGCGCTGCTCTTCGCCCTGGCGGGGGTGCTGGCGCTCGTCGGCGTGCTGCTGGCGCCGGTGCTCACGGCCGTCCTCCTCCCCGGGTTCCAGGGGGAGCGGCGGGAGCTCACCATCGCCATCACACGCATCATCTTCCCGATGACCGGCGTGCTGGTGCTCTCCGCCTGGTCGCTCGGCATCCTGAACAGCCACCGCAAGTTCTTCATCCCGTACGTGGCCCCGGTGCTCTGGAACGCGGCCATCATCGGCGCGCTGGTGGCGTTCGGGGGAAGGGTGGGGGAGTACAAGCTGGTGGTGGCCGCGGCGTGGGGGGCGCTGATCGGCGGGGTGCTGCAGTTCGGGATCCAGCTTCCGGCGGTCCTGCGGCTGGAGCGCTCGCTCAAGATCCGCTGGGACCTGAAGCTGGAGGGGGTGAGGGCGGCGGTGAGGAGCGCCGGGCCCGCCATCATGGGGCGCGGCGTGGTGCAGCTCAGCAGCTACGCGGACATCGTGCTCGCCAGCTTCCTGGCCGAGGGCGCAGTCTCCACCTTCACCTACGCGCTGACGCTGTACATCCTGCCGGTGAGCCTCTTCGGCATGTCGGTGGCGGCCGCCGAGCTCCCCGAGCTCTCGCGCCAGCGCACCGCCGCGCACGACGTGCTCCGCCAGCGCGCCCGCGACGGGCTGGAGCGGATCGCCTTCTACGTGGTCCCCTCGTTCGTGGCGTTCATCGCGCTGGGCGACGTGGTGGTGGGTGCGCTCTACCAGCGCGGCGAGTTCACCCGCAACGATACGCTGGCCGTGTGGGTCACGCTCGCGGGCCTCACCGTCGGGCTGCTGGCGACCACGACGTCGCGCCTCCTCTCGTCGACCTTTTTCGCCCTTCGCGACACCAAGACGCCGGCGCGGTACGCCACGGTGCGGGTGGTGCTCTCCATCGTGCTGGGGCTGCTGCTGATGCTGACCTTCGAGCGCCTGGTGATCGGCGGTGTGCACCTGCCCGGCGGGTGGCTGGCAGACGTGCGGGTGGGCGGGAAGCCGCTGGGGCCGTTCGGGCTGGCGCTCGGCGCCGGCATCGCCGCGTGGATCGAGTGGATGCTGCTGAAGCGCTCGCTGCGCAATCGCATCGGTGGCGTGGGTGCGCGGGGAGGCGCGCTGGCGCGGATGTTCGCGGCCGCGCTGGCGGGCGCGGCCGCGGGGTGGGGCGTGCGCACGCTGATCCCCGGGTGGGGCCCGCTTCCGACGGGCTTCGTGGTCGGCGGCACGTTCGGCGCGGTGTACTTCGCCGCCACGGCGATG
>DASVVI010000791.1:0-3701 GCA_036386635.1 Longimicrobium sp. | reverse complement strand
CGCTCCCGGCGCTGCGCCGGTGCGAGACGTACGCGTCGCTCGCCTACGCGGCGGCCCGCGCGGGGCAGGCGGAGACCGCGCGCGCCGCGGTGCGCGGCTCCGAGGAGCGGTGCGGCGGCTTTCCGGCGGACGCGTGGTTCCGGCGCGAGGTGCGCGAGGTGGCGGCGGGCGTACAGCCCGCCCCGGCCCAGGAGCGTGCTCCCGTGGCCGTGCCGGGCTCCGGCGCCGGGTGGAAGGTGCGGGACGCCGCGGCCGCCGGGCTGGACACCGCCGCACTCGCGCGCCACGGCGAGCTGTGCCGCGCGTCCGGCGCCGATGCATGCCTGGTGGCGTACCGCGGGCAGATCGTGCAGGAATGGTACGGCCCGGAGTACCGGTACCCCATGCCGACCATGTCCAGCGTCAAGTCCTGGACCGGTCTGCTGGCGGGCCTCCTGCTGGCGGACGGCAAGCTGGGCGGCCTGGACGAGCCGGTGGCGCGCTGGATCCCCGAGTGGAAGGCGGGCGCCGAGGCCGGCGTCACCCTGCGCCACCTCCTCACCATGACCTCCGGGCTGCGCCGCCGCTGGGGCCGCGGCGCGGGCGACGAGATGGTGGGCGCAACGGGGGACAAGAACGCCCTGGTGTTCTCCCTTCCCCTGGACCACGCCCCCGGCGCCCGGTGGGAGTACAGCAACGAGGGTGCGCAGCTCCTTTCGCCGCTGCTGGAGCGGGCCGCGGGAATGCCGCTGCAGGAGTACGCGCGGCGGCGCCTCTTCGCCCCGCTGGGGATGGACTCCACCTCGCTGAGGCTGGACGCGGCGGGGCACGCATGGACCTACGCCGACGCGCGCACCACGCTGCGTGACTTCGCCAAGATCTGCCAGCTCGCGCTGGACGGCGGGCGGTGGAACGGGGTGCAGGTGGTGCCGGAAAGCTGGATCAGGGCCAGCGTCGCCCCCGCGCCGCAGAACCCCGAGTACGGCCTCCTCTGGTGGCTGGGCACCGGGCCGGCGCGCTTCGGCACCCATGGCTACCTGGACACCGACTGCGAAGCCTTCCCGGCCTGGGGCCTCGTCGTCGCCCGGATGCAGAGCCGCCCCCGCCCCGCCACGGTCCAGTACCGCGGCGACGCTACACTTCGCGCCATCGCGCGGATCGTTCCCCCTTCCAGCAGCGCCGCGAAGCCATGAGCACCGTGATCACAGAGGCAGCCACCGATCTCTTCGTGGAGCACGCCCTCCGCATAGGCCGCGAGCGGCTGGCGGAGGCGCGCGAGCTGGAGGACGGCAGCCTGAGCTGGCACCCCGGCTACGGGGTGGAGTTCCAGCCCGTGCCGGACTCGGGGATCTTCAACGGCCGCGTGGGCGAGGCGCTCTTCCTGGCCGCCCTGCACGCCGCCACCGGAGACGCCGAGATGCGCGCGGCGGCGCTGCGCGCGGTGGGGCCCCTGCGCGCGCGGTGCGCCGCGCCGGGCGGTCCGCAGGGGCTGCTGGCCGAGGTGGGCTACGGCCTCACCGGGGTGGGCTCCATGGTGTACGCCCTGGTGCGCATGGCCGGCTTCCTGGATGAGCCCGCGCTGCTGGACGACGCGCGCGCCCTGGCAGCCGTGCTCACTCCCGACGCCATCACGCTCGACCGCAAGTACGAGGTGTTCTGGGGGACGGCGGGGGCGGCGCTGGGGCTGCTGGCCCTGGCCGGTGCGGAGCACGACGGCGGCCGCTGGGTGGACGCCGCCGCACTCTGCGCCGCGCACCTGGTGGAGAGCCGGGTGACCGACGCGGAGACGGGGCTGCGCAGCTGGCCCACCTCGGGCGACGTCCCGAACACGGGCTTCGCGCACGGGAGCAGCGGGATCGCGCACGCCCTGCTGGAGGTCCACCGCCGCACCGGCGAGGAGCGCTTCCGCGCCGCCGCGCTCGAGACGTTCGCCTGGGAGCGCACCCTCTTCCGCGAGCACCTGATGGACTGGCCCGACAACCGCGACCAGCCGGACGAGCGGGTGATGTCCAGCTGGTGCCACGGCGCCACCGGGGTGGGCCTGAGCCGCCTCGCCGTGCTGGACTCGATGCGTCCCGAGGAGGAGGAGGAGCTGGTGAGCGACCTCTTCCTGGCCATCAAGCGCACGCGCCAGCGCCTCCTGTTCGGCACCGACAACCTCTGCTGCGGTACCTTTGGGCGGATGGACTTCCTGCTGGAGGCGGGGATCCGCCTGGGGAACCCCGCGCCGCGCGACCAGGCGCTGGCCGCTGCGCGCCGCCGGCTGGGCGACGCGGGGGGGCTGCGCCGCGTGGTGTACGACACGGGCGAGCACATGGACACGGGGCTCTGGCAGGGGATCTCGGGCGCCGGCTACCAGCTTCTGCGGCTGGCCGATCCCGAGCGGTTCCCCAGCATCCTGCTCCTGGCCTGAGCCGGCGCACCGCCGATGATCCTTCCCAACCCCCGCGCCGGCATGCCCTCCGGCGGCCCCGCACCCGCCGCTCCCGCCGCCGAGGTGCCGGAGCTGCGCGCGGCCATGGGCCAGTTCAAGCGGCTCACCCTGCTGATGCGTCCTTTCTGGGGCCGCCTCTTCAAGGGGATCGTGGCGGGCGGGCTCATCGGGATGCTGGGGATGGTGTCGCCCTGGATCACCAAGCTGCTGATCGACGAGGCGTACCCCACCCGCGACGTCACGCTGATGCACGTGCTGGTGGGCGCGTCGCTGGCGCTGGGCGCCAGCAGCATGCTGATGTCGGGGGTGCAGAACTACTACAACCTCAACGTCAACGTCCTACTCAACAACTCGGCCTCGCTCCTCTTCTTCAACCACCTGCAGCACCTTCCCATGCGCTTCTTCGAGGAGCACCGGGTGGGCGAGCTGATGTCGCGCTTCGGCGACGTGAGGCGGGCGCTGCAGAGCGTGGCGAAGGTGTTCCAGACGGTGCTGGTGCAGGGAATCTACCTGCTGATGGTGCCCCCGTTTCTCTTCATCCTGCAGTGGAAGCTGGCGCTGGCGGCGCTGGTGAGCATCCCGCTCACCACCACGGTGATCGCCCTCACCAGCCGCGCCATGCGCAAACACTGGAAGCGCAGCGCCGAGGCCTACGGCGAGCTGAACGCGCACCAGACGGAAACGCTCACGCAGATGCGCACCCTGAAGTCGATGGGGCTGGAGAGCCACACCTTCCTGCGCACCCGGGGGAAGATGGACGGCGCCATGGAGCTGGAGCTGCGCGCCGGCGGGCTGGGGCAGGTGGTGACCAGCGCCAACGGGCTGCTGCACGTGGCCAACACGGCGCTCATCAGCTGGCTGGGGTGGCGGCTGATCCTGGAGGGGAGCATGAGCCTGGGCGACTTCATGGCCTTCACCGCCTACCTCGGCTTCCTGTTCGGCCCCGTCAACCAGTTCGTGGGGCTCCTCTCCGAGTTCCAGCAGTCCGCGGTCAACCTGGACCGCATGTTCGAGTACCTGGACACGGCGCCCGAGCAGGCTCCCGCCGCGGCGTACCTTCCCGTGCCCCCCATCGCGCACCGCATCCACTACGGCGAGGTGGCGCTGGAAGGCGTGTCGTTCAGCTACGCCCCGGGAAAGGAGGCGCTCCGCGACGTGAGCCTCACCCTGCGCCCCGGCGAGGTGACGGCGGTGGTGGGGCACAGCGGGTCGGGCAAGACCTCGCTCCTGCGCCTCCTGATCCGGCTGGAGGAGGCGGGCTCGGGGCGGATCCTGATCGACGGCACCC
>DASVVI010000790.1:0-17636 GCA_036386635.1 Longimicrobium sp. | reverse complement strand
GAGAGCGCGTGGCCGCGGGTGACCTCCAGGATCTTGCCGGCGTAGCGTTCTTCGTGCGCGTACCACACTTCGCGCCCCCAGGGCTTGTCGACGATCTTGGGCTGCGTGAGGGGAGCTGCGTTGGTGTGCACGTTTGCCTCGGTCATGGAAGTATCGATCTCGAAATCAGTTGCTTTTCGCGCCGGTCAGCTCCCGGCGGCCTGTCCGCTCCGGAACCACTCCACGAAGCGGGGGATCCCCTCCTCGATCGGAACGCGCGGAGTATAACCCAGCAGGGCACGCGCGCGCGAGATGTCCGCGTAGGTCCGCTCCACGTCGCCGGGCTGGGCGGGGAGGCGCTCTAGCGTGGCGCTCACCCCCATGGCGGCGCCCAGCAGTTCCACCAGGCGCCCCAGCGGCACCGTGTCGCTCTCGCCCAGGTTGAAGACCTCGAACGAGGCCTCGCGCGCGGCGGCGTAGGCGATGGCGCCCTCGATCCCCTGCACGATGTCGTCGACGTAGGTGTAGTCGCGCCGCGTGGAGCCGTCGCCGAAGAAGGGGATCGGCTCCCCCGCCGCCATCAGCCGCGCGAACTTGTGGATCGCCAGGTCCGGGCGCTGCCGCGGGCCGTACACGGTAAAGAAGCGCAGGCACACCACCGCCAGCCCGTGCAGGTGCGCGTACGCGTGGCAGAGCAGCTCGCCCGCGCGTTTGCTGGCCGCGTAGGGCGAGATGGGGGTGGCCGCGGGCTCGTCCTCGCGAAAGGGGACGGCCGACGTGTCGCCGTACACGCTGGACGACGAGCCGAAGACGAAGGGCTTCACCCCCAGCCGCCGAGCCAGCTCCAGCATGGCGACCGTGCCCTCCACGTTGACCTGCGTGTAGAGGACGGGGTCTTCGATGGAGGGCCGCACCCCCGCGCGCGCGGCCAGGTGCACGATGGCATCGACGCCGTCACCCGCGAGCTCGCGCTCCAGCCCGGCCAGGTCGCGGATGTCGCCCTCCACCAGCCGGAAGCGCGGCGACCGGGCCAGCGCGGCCGCGGTCCCGCGCTTGATCGCCGGGTCGTAGAAGCTGTCGAAGCTGTCGACGCACACCACGTCGTCGCCGCGGTCCAGCAGGCGCTGGCAGAGGTGGCCGCCGATGAAGCCGGCGCCACCGGTCACGAGCACCTTCACGCGCCTAGAGCGTGCGGGCCGCCATCGCTCCCGCTTCCACCACGCCGCGGAAGTAGGGGATGGTGCGGCGGAGCCCTTCTTCCAGGTCCACCGTGGGCTCCCACCCCAGCACCGCGCGCGCCACCGTGATGTCGGGCTTGCGCACCTTGGGATCGTCCTGCGGCAGCGGGTGCCACGCGATGGCGGACTCGCTCTCCGTGAGCGCCAGCACGCGGTCCGCCAGCTCGCGCACGGTGAACTCGCCGGGGTTGCCGATGTTGGTGGGCTCCGCGCGGTCGCTGTGGAAGAGGCGGTAGATCCCCTCCACCAGGTCGTCCACGTAGGTGAAGGAGCGCGTCTGGCTGCCGTCGCCGTACACGGAGAGCGAGTCGCCGCGCAGTGCCTGCACGATGAAGTTGGAGACGACGCGCCCGTCCTCCGGCCGCATGCGGGGGCCGTAGGTGTTGAAGATGCGCACGATGCGCGTCTCCACCCCGTGGAAGCGGTGGTACGCCATCGTCATGGCCTCGGCGAAGCGCTTGGCTTCGTCGTACACGCCGCGCGGACCCACCGGGTTCACGTTCCCCCAGTACGTCTCCGGCTGCGGGTGCTCCAGCGGATCGCCGTACACCTCGCTGGTGGAGGCCAGGAGGAAGCGCGCCCCCTTGGCCTTGGCCAGCCCCAGCGCCTTGTGCGTCCCCAGCGAGCCCACCTTGAGCGTCTGGATCGGCATCTCCAGGTAGTCCACCGGCGACGCGGGCGAGGCGAAGTGCAGCACCCCGTCCAGCGGCCCCTCCACCTCCATGTGCTCGGTGACGTCCTGCTCGATGAAGGAGAAGTCGCCGTTCCCGTCCAGGTGCGCCAGGTTCTCGGGGCGCCCGGTGAGGTAGTTGTCCACCCCCACCACCTGGTGCCCCTCGGCCAGGAAGCGGTCGCACAGGTGCGAGCCCAGGAAGCCCGCCGCGCCGGTGATCAGGATGCGCATCGCCGGCTCCTCAGGCGGTGGCGGCGGCCGGCGCCGCCGCGGGGGTGGGCGCCGGGCGGCCGATCGACTGGTAGCGGAAGCCCATGGCGGCCATGCGCGCCGGGTCCCACAGGTTGCGCCCGTCGAAGACCACCGGCTCGCCCAGCGTGGAGCGGATGCGGTCGAAGTCCGGCGTGCGGTACGGCCCCCACTCCGTGAGCACCAGCAGCGCGTCGGCCCCGTTGAGGCAGTCGTAGTTGTGCTCGCACAGGGAGAGGGCGCCGGTCGCGATCAGGTCGGCGAAGTAGCGCCCCGCCTCGTGCCGCGCCTCGGGGTCGTGCGCGCTCACCGTGGCGCCGCGCTCGCACAGCCCGCGCACGACGGTGAGGCTGGGCGCCTCGCGCATGTCGTCGGTCTCGGGCTTGAACGAGAGCCCCCACACGGCGAAGCGGCGGCCGGTGAGGTCCTCGCCGTACTGGCCCACCACGCGCTCCAGCAGCACCCGCTTCTGCGAGGCGTTGACCTGCTCCACCCCTTCCAGGATCGCCGCGTCCACCCCGGTCTCGCGCAGGGTGTGCACCAGCGCCTTGACGTCCTTGGGAAAGCAGGAGCCGCCGTAGCCGATCCCCGCGAAGAGGAACCCGGGCCCGATGCGCTCGTCCGTGCCGATCCCCTTGCGCACGTGGCTCACGTCCGCGCCCACCGCCTCGCACAGCCCGGCGATGGTGTTCATGAAGGAGATGCGGGTGGCCAGCATGGCGTTGGCCGCGTACTTGGTGATCTCGGCCGACGCGATGTCCATGAAGAGCACCGGGTTGCCCGAGCGCACGTACGGCGCGTACAGCTCCGCCAGGCGGGCGCGCGCGTGCTCCGAGTCCACGCCCACCACCACGCGGTCCGGGCGCATGAAGTCCTGCACCGCGGCGCCTTCCTTGAGGAACTCCGGGTTGGAGCAGACGTGGAAGGGCCGCGCGGTGTGGCGGGCGATCGCCTCCCTCACCTTGTTGGCCGTCCCCACGGGCACGGTGCTCTTGGTGATGACGATCTTCTCCGGCCCGTCCGCCGGCATGTTGCGGCCGATGGTCTCGGCCACCGCCAGCACGTGCTGCAGGTCCGCCGAGCCGTCCTCGCCCGGAGGCGTGCCCACAGCGATGAAGATGACCTCGGCGGCCGAGGCCGCGCCCGCCACGTCGGTGGTGAAGGTGAGGCGGCCTTCCTTGAGGTTCCGCTCCACGAGCGGCTCCAAGCCGGGCTCGTAGATGGGGATCTCGCCGTTGTTCAGCCGGTCGATCTTCCCCGCGTCGATGTCGCAGCAGACCACGTCGTTGCCCGTCTCGGCGAGGCACGCGCCGGCCACCAGGCCCACATAACCCGTTCCAACCACTGCGATATGCATGAAATCCCGAGGTGTTGAAAATTCACCTGTTCCGCGGCGTAACTCTACCGTTACCCGCACGCCCTGGCAACTTCGGGGCCGGAGAAAAGATGGCCTCACACAGAGCCACTGAGGGACACTGAGAGAACAAAAGAGACCGTTTTCCGTGCTCTGGCCGTTCGTTCTCCTTGGCTGCGTGTGAGGCTAACGGTGGCCGCCGCCGTGCAACTGGAACATAACTTCACACACCCGCTCCAGGTCCTCCGTCGCGAGGTTGGAGCCGGAGGGGAGGCAGAGCCCGCGCTCGAAGAGGTCCGCCGCCACTTCGCCGCCCACGCAGTCGTGCGACGCGAAGATGGGCTGCAGGTGCATCGGCTTCCAGACGGGGCGCGCCTCGATGTTCTCCTCCTCGAAGGCGAGCCGCAGCGCCTCCCGGTCCGTGCCGAAGGCCGCGGGGTCGATGGTGAGGCAGGTGAGCCAGCGGCTGTGCGTGCCCCACGGCGCCTCGGGCATCAGCTCCACGCCGGGAAGGCCGCCCAGCTCGCGCGCGTAGAAGTCGAAGTTGCGGCGGCGCGCGGCCACGCGGTCGGCCAGCACGCGCAGCTGCCCGCGCCCGATGGCCGCGAGCACGTTGCTGAGCCGGTAGTTGTAGCCGATCTCCGAGTGCTCGTAGTGCGGAGCCGGGTCGCGGGCCTGCGTGGCCAGCTTGCGCGCCTTCTCGATCAGCGCCGCGTCGTCCGACACGAGCATCCCGCCGCCGGAGGTGGTGATGACCTTGTTCCCGTTGAAGGAAAAGATCCCCGTCTGCCCCAGCGTGCCCGGGCTGCGCCCCCTGTAGCTGGCGCCGAGCGCCTCCGCCGCGTCCTCGATCAGCGTGACGCCGTGCTCGCGGCACGTCTCCACGATGGGGTCCAGGTCCGCGCTCTGCCCGTACAGGTGCACCACGACTACCGCCTTGGGCAGCCGCCCGGCGCGCGCGCGGTCGCGCAGCGCCTGGGCCAGCAGCGCGGGGTCCATGTTCCACGAGGCGCGGTCGCAGTCGATGAAGACCGGCGTGGCACCCACGTACAGGATGGGGTTCACGCTCGCGGAGAAGGTGAGCGACGACACCACCACCTCGTCGCCCCTCCCCACCCCGGCAAGGATCAGCGCCAGGTGGATGGCCGCGGTGCCGGAGCTGAGCGCGGCGGCGTGGGGGCTCCCCACGATGTCGGCGAACTCGCGCTCGAATGCGTCCACGTGCGGGCCGAGCGGCGCGATCCAGTTGGTCGCGAACGCGTCGGCGACCAGCTCCTGCTCCGCGCCTCCCATGTGGGGGCTCGACAAATAGATACGCTCTCGCGGTTCGTTCATTCGGTCATGACCTGTAAGAGCCGCCTGGGCGGGGAACGCTAGGCCCGGTACGCTGGAAAGTAGCCGCCGGCGGACGCTTCCGGCACGGGCTCGCCGGGCCGGTTGCGCGAGAGGGCGGCGTACAGCTCGGGGTCCAGCACGCGGTATCCCACGTGGTACGGCGTGGCCCCGCCCGGCGCGAACGCCAGCTTGTAGCGGTAGATGCCATCGTCCTTTTGATAACCGCCCCCCAGCACGAAGCGGCGCTTCCCCACGCCCGCCGCCCAGCGGATGATCTCGTGCTTGAGCAGGTCGTTGGGCCGCGTGGCGAACGCCTCCGGATCGGTGCCGCCCAGAAAGGAGTACACGTTCTCCGCAGAGACCAACACCAGCTCGGTGGAGACCACCTCGCCGCCCAGCAGCGCGTGGAAGTACATGTACTGCCCCGCCAGGCCGCGCTGGAGCCGCTCAAAGTAGCTCCGCGGGAAGTAGTAGCGCGAATCGGCCTCCCGCCGGTCCATCGTCGACTGGTAGATGCGGAGGAAGTCGTCGAGCCGCGCGCCGTCCGGGTCCAGCTCCACGGTTACGCCGCTGCGCTGCGCCCGCTTGACGTTCTTGCGCACCTTGTGCTCGAAGTCCATCCACATCCGCTCCTCGTCCAGGTCCAGCGAGCGGACGACGTTGTCCTGCCGCTCCTCGCGGGTGCCGGGATAGCCGAGCAGGATCTCCGGAAAGAGCGAGAAGCGGACGAACTCGGAGACCACCTTCTCCCCCCGCGCCCACTCGTCGAAGCGCGCCCAGAAGTCGGCGGCGAGATCCGCGGGCGCGTCGCCCCACGCGCAGGCGCCGCCGTAGCCGTAGGGGCTGATCAGGTCGCTCGCGGGCCCCACGGACGGATCCCAGAACTTCTCGCCGCGCAGGTCGCGCTGGACGAACGGGTAGAGCACGGACGCGCCGCCGGAGCGCAGGACGGCGCAGCGCGCGCGCCCGGTGCCCTCCTCCGCATACAGGGCCACGTAGTCCGGATGCGCGAACACCTCGCGCCGGGGCCACGCCTCCCACATCCCGAGCCACTCCCGCCGCTCCTCCTCGACCGCCGCGTCCAGAACCCTGAAACCGCTGTCGCTCATCCGCTCCCCGCGAAGAATTGATCCAGTCCGCCGGACCGGGAATAGCCGCGGAAGATAGCGAAGCGGCCGGGGAGGGCGCCAGCACGCCCGGTCCTCGCAGCCACTTATCTGTCATCCTGAGTGACGCGCCTCTCTGTCCCCGCCCCGTCTCCACACTCTGGCGCGGAGCGAAGGATCTACTGCGCGTAACGAGAGCATCGCTGGTACTCGCCGTCTCTCGCTTCGCCGGCTAGATCCTTCGATCGCCGCAGGAGTACGGTGCGACGTCAGGCATCAGGAGGCGGCTCTCTCAGGATGACAGGTTCTCTCCTGCGTCTCTGCGCCTCTGCGTGAGGCTGTTTTCAGTCGGCCGCGGGGAGCGCCCGCACCTGCCGCCCCAGCTCTTCCATCATCGCACGGATCTGGTGCGGCTCGGCATCCTGGTGCACGGGGAGGTTCATGATCCGCCGCGCGAGCTGGTGCGATGCGGGGAAGTCGTCCGCCGACAGCTCCTTCACCAGCGTGTGGTACAGGCTCACCACGCCGAAGCCCGCCTCGTTCATGCGGAAGTAGAGGTCGTTCCGCGACGCGCGCCGGATCACCACGGGGTAGGTCTGCGGCACCACGCCTTCCGGGAGCCCGGGCCAGAGCGGGACCACCTCGTCCGCCAGCTCCGGGAGCAGCTCCTCGACGAGCGCCGCGTTGCGCACCCGCCGCCGCGCGATGCCCGCGAAGTCGAAATCGAGGGCGCCGGACGCGGCGGGCGCTCCGATGCGGCCCAGCATCTCGTGCTGCGGTGAGTTGAAGACGAGCGCCCCGCCCGTGGCCACGGGAAACAGCTTGTGGAGCGACACGATGCACGCATCGCCCGCGCGCCCGCAGATGCCGCCCACCCAGTCGCTGAGCATGGCGTGCGCCTCGTCTTCCAGCACCAGTCGCGCGCCGTGCTCGCGCGCCAGCTCCACAAGCCGGGGATAGCCGGGATCGACGTAGCCGAAGTAGTGCACCAGGATCACGACCCCCACCCGCTCCCTGCGCAGCAGCTCCGCGAATGCGTCCACGTCCACGCGCAGGTCGGCCGTGACCGGGTAGAAGCGGTACGCCAGCCCCAGGTTCTGGATGGGATCGAACAGCCCGGACCCCTCGCGCGCCGACCAGCCGATGAAGGCCGGAAGGAGGACCACCTCGTCCTCCGCCAGCCGCGCCGCTTCAAGGAACACCTGCTGCGCCTCGCGCGCCGTGCCGTAGGGGAGCACGGGGCGCAGGAACCGCTGCTCACGCGCGAGCTTTTCGATCACCGGAATCACGGGTACAGGGAATCAGCGGGCCAGCCGCAGCCGGCCCAGGAGCTCGGGGATGCCGATGGACATCCGCACGCTCTCCGTCAGCCGGACGGCGCCGGGCGCGGCGTCGGCCGGGAGCTGCCCTTCGGGGAGGATCAGGAGCAGCCCGCGCGCGGGGTCCAGCAGCCGTAGTGTGGCGAGCAGCGCATCGTCGCGCAGCGCGGCCGCCTGCGACAGGCGGAACCACTTCGCCCCCATGCGGCCCACGGCGTAGCTCCCGTCCGGCGTGGCGACGTCGAGCTGCGAGAAGCCGAAGCGGAGCTGCGACGCCTGCGCCTGCGGGAAGCCGTTCACCACGGCGTGCGGCGCACCGGGGGCGGCGTGCAGCATCGGCACGCTCCACCACCCGGCGTGGTCCCCCGCCGCGAATCCCAGCCGCTGGTACCAGCCCCGCGCCACCTCGTTGTCGGTGAAGACGTCCAGCACCATGCTGCCGTAGCGCTCGCCACCCGCCTGTACGATCGCCTCCAGCAGGAGCTGCCGCGCGACGCCGGAAGAGCGCATCTCCGCGCCCACCGCGATGTAGTTGAGGATGAGCGTGCCCGGCAGGCGGCGCAGCTCCACGCACCCCAGCACGCGCCCGTCCCGCTCCGCCACCGTGTAGGTGCGGTCGCAGAGGTCGGGGGGAAGCTCCAGCTCGTCGCGGATGAAGCGCTCCATCCCCGCGCACCCGTAGATCATGGCGTCGAGCAGCTCGGGCGCGAAGCCCTCGCGGATGACCGCCACCATCGCCCCGGCGTCGTCGGCCGTGGCGGGGCGCACCCGCACGCTCACCGCACCCCGCGCAGGCGCGCCGCGGCGTACCCCCAGAGCGTGGGGTGCGTGCGCAGCCGCGAGGCCAGCCCCTCCGGAATGGGGTCGCGCTGGAGGTTCCCGTCCAGGATGCCGCGGACGGTGCGCACCAGGAGCGGGACCCCCGCGGCCAGGTGCAGGTAGGGGTAGGTGGCGAAGGAGTCCTCCGGCGTCACGCCGAACCTGCCCTGCGCGATGATCCCGCCCGTGTCGATCCCCTCGTCCACGAAGTGGATCGTGGTGCCCGCCAGCTCGGGGCGGCCCTCCGCCAGCGCCCAGTAGCCGCCGTGCACGCCGCGGTAGGCGGGGGTGATGCCGGCGTGCATGTTCACGAAGGGCGCCGCCACGCAGTCCAGCGTCTTGCGCCCGATGATGCGCGTGCCGTTGACCACCACCACGGCCGGGTCCAGCCGCCGCAGCACCTCGCGCGCCTCGTCCGTGTTGACGGAGGGGACGTGGGTGATGGGGGCCTGGATGGGGGAGTCGTCCAGCCCGTGCTCGCGCTTGATGGCCTCGATGCGCGCCGCGCTGGCGCGGCGCAGGAGGGGCACCACCGCCGCCTGGAAGGGGAGCTGCCCCGCCACCGTGGCGAGCCCCAGCTTCTTGACGCGCCGCCGCAGCAGGAACCAGCGCGTGGGCACCGTCTCCATGATGGTGTCGATGGGGCCCAGCTCGCGGGTGAGCGCGTGGTGCACGATGTGGGTGGAGGGGCCGGGGCCGCACAGCAGCACCACCCTGCGCGACGCGGTCACGCGGGGGCTCCGCACGCCAGCGCCTGCTCCGCCACCTCTTCCATGGTGAGCGAGCGCATTCCGTGCGAGTGGCTGCACCGCCGGTAACACTCCAGGATCCGGCGCAGGATGGCCATGTTCTCTTCCAGGTACGTGCCGAAGTTGTGCGGGTGCCACCAGAGGTGGAAGATCTCCCCTTCGCGGGCGGCGTGCAGCAGCGCGCCCTCCACGCGCCGCAGCCGCAGCGGCTCCAGCACGCGGCGGCCCGGGCTGTAGGGGCGCAGGAAGCGGCTCGCCGGCACGTTGCACAGCCCGTCCGCCTCCACCACCTCGTCCCACCGCGCCGTGGCGGTGCCCGCCAGGTTCACGTACGAGTCGGCCAGCCCCGCCGCGCGCCGTACGGGGTGCAGCCCGGCGGAGTGCGTGGCCCGGTACATCCGCGCGGGCGGGTTGCCGCGGTAGCAGGTGATGCCGGCGTCGCGCAGCACCCCCGAGTAGGCGGGGTTGTGCTGGTTGCGCGGAAAGACGATGGAGCGCATGCGCACTCCCTGGTGCGCCGCGATCTCCACGGCGCTCCGCATGTCCGCCGCGAACTGCTCGCGCGTCTGCCCCGGCTCCAGGCAGTAGTAGTGCGAAAAGGTGTGGCTGGCCAGCTCCTGCCGGTCCGCACGCCGGATGGCCTCCACCAGGCTGGGCGCGTAGTGCAGCGGGTCGTCCGCCTCGCCCTCGCCCAGCGGCTCGCCGTAGGGGTTGAGCGCGGCGTCGCGGTAGCCGGGGCGCAGGGCGGGCGAAAAGCGCTCCAGCTCGTCGCGGCTGCGCGCGAAGAGGAAGCCCACGGTGGCCCAGGTGGCCGCCACCCCGAGCTCGCCGAACAGCTCCAGCATGCGGAGCACCGCCTCGCGCGCGCCCAGCAGGTTGGCGCGGTACGGACTGTCCGCGGTCGTGTGGTCGCGAACACCCCAGTGCAGCTCGAAGTCGAGCGAGATCACCAGAGCCCCGAAGCCGGGGGTGCGCAGAGTGGTCAATCGGCTCCAGAAGCCAGGTTCGGGCGGGCGCCGCCGGAGGGGCGCGTCGCCGCGTATTCGTGGGCGCTCTTCACCGCGGCTCGCCGCCGGGCCAGCGCTCCTCGTCCAGGTTCAGCATGGCGCTGCGGGGGTCCACCACCACGCCCTTCTGCCCCAGCAGCGAGGCCGCCGTGCGCGCGAGCACCCTGAGGTCCAGCCAGAGGCTCTGGTGCTCCACGTACCACACGTCCATCTCCAGCCGCTCGGCCCAGCGGGCGGTGTTCCGGCCGTTCACCTGCGCCCAGCCGGTGATCCCCGGCCGCACGTCGTGGCGGCGCTGCTCACGCGGCGTGTAGTACGGCAGGTAGCGCATCAGCAGCGGGCGCGGGCCCACCAGGCTCATGTCGCCGCGCAGCACGTTGATCAGCTCCGGCAGCTCGTCGAGGCTGGTCTTGCGCAGGAAGCGCCCCACGGACGTCAGCCGCTCGCCGTCCGGCAGCGGGTTTCCGCTCTCGTCGTGCGCGTCGCGCATCGTGCGGAACTTGTACATGGCGAAGGGAACCGCGTGCCGCCCGGGACGCACCTGCCGGAAGAGCACCGGCGAGCCCATCGACCAGCGCACCGCCACGGCCACGGCCAGCAGCACGGGCGACAGCACCAGCAGCCCCCCCGCCGACGCCAGCACGTCCACCAGGCGCTTGACGGCCGCGCTCACGCCGGCTCCGCGCCCGCCAGCCCCATCGTCTCCAGGATGACGCGGTTCACCTTGTGGACGTCGTACTTCTCTTCGGCGATGCGGCGGGACTCGCGCCCCATCCGCTCCACCAGCGCGCGGTCCACCACCAGCGCCTCCATGGCCCGCGCCAGCGCGGCGGCGTCGCGCACGGGCACCAGGAAGCCGTTGACGCCGTCGCGCACCGTCTCGCGGCAGCCGGGTGCGTCGGTGGTCACGATGGGGCGCCCCATCGCCATCGCCTCCAGCACCGAGCGCGGCGTACCCTCGCCGTAGGAGGGGAGGACGTACACGGTGGTCCCGGCGATGGAGGGGCGCACGTCCGGCAGCCAGCCCAGGAACTCGACGATCCCCTCGCGCCCCCAGGCGTCCAGCTCCTCCTGCGAGATGCTGGTGGGGTTGTCGTCGCGAAAGCCCGCCATGCGGAAGACCGCCTCCGGGTGGCGCGCGCGGACCATGCGCGCGGCCTCCACGAACTCGCGGATCCCCTTGTCCGCCAGGAAGCGCGCCATCAGCAGGAACGAGGCGGGGCCTTCCGGCAGCGGCACCGGCGTGTAGTGGTCCACCTCAACGCCGCTGCCGTTGACGATCACTCCCTGCCCCGGCCCGCGCACGAGCCGCAGCCGCTCAAAGGTGGCGCGGTCGTCCGGGTTCTGGAAGAAGACGCGGTCCGCGCCGCGCAGGCTCAGGCGGTATAGCCGCCGGGCCAGGGCCCGCACCACCCTTCCCTCGCGCCCCTCGCTCATGAAGGCGTAGCCGAGCCCCGTGATCATGGCGAAGCGCCGCGGCACCCGCGCGATCCGTGCCGCCAGCAATCCCCAGATGACCGGCTTGATGGTGTAGCCGAGAATCACGTCCGGCCGCAGCTCGCGAAAGAGCGCCACCAGCGCGGCCAGCGTGCGCAGGTCCTCGTCCGGCCGCAGCCCGGTGCGGTTGAAGGGGACGTCGCGGTAGGTGACGCCCATGCCGGCCAGCGTTTCCACGATGTCCGGCGAGGCCGCGGGGGCGCAGGCGACCACGCGGTGGCCCCGCGCGACCATGGCGCGCAGCAGCGACCCGCGAAAGGTGACCAGCGACTGGGCGTATCCACCGAGCACCAGCACCGTGGTGGGAGCGGAGCTCAGGGCGCCCACCGCTCGCGCCACGCCTGGAACATCAGGACGTTCCACAGGTCGTACGCCCAGTTGCGGCGCCCGGCCAGGTGCTCGCTCCACTTGCGGCGGATGGGCTCGGCCGCGAAGAAGCCCTCGCCGCGCAGGCGGTCCTCGGCCAGGAGCGCCTCGGCCCAGCCGCGCAGAGGCCCGCGCAGCCACGGCCCGATCGGCACGCCGAACCCCTGCTTGGGGCGCTCGAACAGCTCGCGCGGCACGTGGCGGGCCAGGAGCTGCCGCAGGATCCACTTCCCCTGCGTCCCCCTGATCTTCATCCCCAGCGGGAGCTTCCAGGCGAACTCGAGGACGCGGTGGTCCAGGAGCGGAGCGCGGGCCTCCAGGCTCACGGCCATGCTGGCGCGGTCCACCTTGGTGAGGATGTCGTCTGGCAGGTAGCTGACCGTGTCCAGCACCATCATCACGTGGGCGAAGCTGCGCAGGTCTGGCCGCCGCGCGCGGTCGGTGAGCACGGTGACCGGCTCGCGCCCGCCCCCGCCGCGCACCACGGAGAGCGGCTCCTGCCAGTGCGAGGTCAGGGTGCGGTACGCGGCCTCCATCCCCCGCGCCGGCAGCACCCCGGCGAACTTGTGCACCTTGTCGCCGCTCAGGGCGCGCCGCGCACCGCCGGGCAGCACCGGCGCCACGGCGTCGAAGAAGCGGTCCCACCCCTCGGGCGAGGGCGTGGTGAGGAGGCGCGCGGCGGCCGAGCGCATCACCGGCGGCACCCGGTTGTAGCGCGCCAGGCGCTCCGCCTGGAAGTGCCGCTGGTAGCCGCCGAACACCTCGTCGCCGCCGTCGCCGGAGAGCACCACCGTCACGTCGCGCCGGGCGAGCTGGCAAACCAGAAAGGTCGGGATCTGCGACGAGTCCGCGAACGGCTCGTCGAAGAAGTCGGGGAGGCGCGGGATGACGGCCTGCGCCTCCTCGGGAGTCACGTACAGCTCGGTGTGCTCGGTGCCCAGGTGCTCCGCCACGCGCCGCGCGTCCACCGCCTCGTCCAGCACGGGATCGAGCAGGCCGATGGTGAAGGTCTTCACCGGGCGCTCCGCCTGCCGCTGCATCAGCGCCACCACGGCGGACGAATCGATGCCGCCGGAAAGGAGCGCGCCCAGCGGCACGTCGGCCAGCATGCGCTCGCCCACGGCGCGGCCCAGAACCTCTTCCAGCTGGTCGACGGCTTCCTCTTCCGTCAGGTCGAGCGGAGAGCGCGCGCCCTGCTCGGCCACCGCCGTGGCGGACCAGTAGGTGCGCACGTGATCCTGCGCCCCCTCGGCGCTGGAGGCCGGGGCGCCGCCCTCCCGCAGCGTGAGGAGGGTGCCGGGGCGCAGCTTGAAGACGCCGCGAAAGATGGTGTGCGGCGCGGGCACGCAGTTGTGCCGCAGCAGCAGCGCCAGCGCCCCGCGGTCGATCTCCGGCCGGAAACCGGGAAAGGTGTGGAACGCCTTGAGCTCGGAAGCAAAGAGTAGGGTGTCGCCCACCCAGCCGTAGTAGAGCGGCTTCTTGCCGAGCCGGTCGCGCACCAGGTGGAGCTGGCGGTCGCGCCGGTCCCAGATCCCCATGGCGAACATCCCCGCCGACCGCTCCAGCGCCCCGTCGATCCCCCACTCCTCGAACGCCGCCAGCAGGATCTCGGTGTCCGAATGGCCGCGGAAGCGGTGCCCGGCGGCCTCAAGCTCGCGCCTCAGGTGGGGGAAGTTGTACACCTCCCCGTTGTAGGCGAGCACGAAGCGGCCGCTCTCCGAGGCCATCGGCTGGTGGCCGTCCGGAGAGAGGTCCACGATGGAAAGCCGCCGGTGGCCGAAGGCGACGCCGGAACCGGCATCGGCCCACACGCCGCCGTCGTCCGGCCCGCGGTGGCGCAGCGAGTCGGCCATCCGCGTCGCGGCCGCGGCCAGCTCATCCGCGGACGAAGCTCCCCTCTGGTCGAATAGTCCCGCTATCCCGCACATGGTCCGGCCATCTCCTGTTGACTGCGCGCGGGCGAACGCCGCCCCGCACCCCCGCCCCTCGCACTACCTGCCCGCCCCCGCCCTCTAAGCGCAGAGCGCGCCCCGGCCCGGAGCGCGCGTGCGAAGGCGGCAGCAGAGTGCGCCCGATCCCCAAATGGGCCGCAAAGTTACCCGCGGTGGCCATCCGCCGCAAGCGAAAACGGCGTCACCCGGCGTGCGCGGCGTACCACTCCAGCGTCTCGCGCAGCCCCTCCTCCGCCGTGTGCGTGGGCTCGTAGCCCAGCCGCTCGCGGGCCTTGGTGATGTCCGCCTGCGAGTGGCGCACGTCGCCCGCGCGAAAGGGCGCGTACTTCGGCTCGGCGCCGGCGACGCCGGGACGGAAAGCGGCGAGGCCGTCGCGGATCCACTCGAAGAGCTGGTTCAGCGTGGTGCGCCCGCCCAGCGCCACGTTGTACACCTCGTCCGTCACCTTGCCCGTGGCGGTGGCGGCCAGGAGGTTGGCCTGCACCACGTTCTCCACGAAGCAGAAGTCCCGCGAGGTCTCGCCGTCGCCGTTGATGAGGCACTCGCGGCCCTGCAGCAGCGTCCCCACCCAGCGCGGGATCACGGCGGCGTAGGCGCCCTCCGGGTCCTGCCTGCGGCCGAAGACGTTGAAGTAGCGCAGCCCCACCGTCTCGATGCCGTAGTTGCGCTCGAAGACGCTGGCGTACAGCTCGTCTACGTACTTGGTGACGGCGTACGGCGACAGCGGCCGGCCGATGCGGTCCTCCACCTTGGGCAGCGCCGGATGGTCGCCGTAGGTGCTGCTCGACGCCGCAAAGACGAACCGGCGCACCTTTGCGTCACGCGCGGCCACCAGGATGTTGAGGAACCCGGTGACGTTGGCCGCGTGCGTGGCGATGGGGTCCTCCAGCGAGCGGGGGACGCTCCCCAGCGCCGCCTGGTGCAGCACGAAGTCCACGCCGCGGCACGCGTCGTGGCAGGTGCCGAGGTCGCGGATGTCGCCGTCGATGAAGCGGAAGCGCTCCCACGCCCCGTCGCCGGCCTGCGCGCGCACGTCGTCCAGGTTGCGGCGGTGGCCGGTGGCGAAGTTGTCCAGCCCCACCACCGTCTGCCCCAGCCCCAGCAGCCCCTCCACCAGGGCGCTGCCGATGAACCCGGCCGCGCCCGTCACCAGCCAGGTGCGGGGCGCGGCGCGCAGCTCTTCCTTCACCGTCTCATATCTCATCAGGACGACCCGGGTGGCTATCTCGAAAATAAACGACGCGAGCCGCCCGCCGCCCCCGTTTCCGCCGCATGCACGCGGCGCGAGCGCCGGGACTCGCTTACTTGAATTGTCGCATACCCGGGGGTATAATAGCGGCCCTCGTCCGAAAGCAAAATCGCGTACGGAACGGCGTGCGGGCGTCCCGTACGCCGGCCGTGGCGCGCAAGCTGCCCGGGAGCGCGCATCGCGACGCAGATGAAGCGCCGGAATCCGGCCGGCGGCGTCGATGGACGAGCCGAACTAGACAAAACGAGTGCCCTGGCCGGTCTGTACGGGCGGATGAAGCATCCACCCCCGCCTCGCGCCAGGCACCTTACTCGATGCCGGAGTTCCAATGCAGAACCTGCGCGTAGCGCTGGTGCAGAATCAGGTGGGGATGGACGGCCGCAGCCGCATGCTGGGCGAGGTCGTCGTTCTGTTCAACGAGATGGGGATCACCCCCGACGTCCTCACCCTCGCCTCGGACGACGGCGTGGACCTGTGGCGGCGCACGCACCGCGCCGGTGAGACGATGCGCTTTCGCATCGTACGCCCCCTGCGCGTCCCTTTCGTCCGCGGGTCGGTTTACCAGTCCGTCCTCATCAACTGGCTGTCGCGCAACATGCTGCGTGAGTACGACCTGCTGGTGAACAGCAACAACTACCTGGGCTTTCTTCCCAAGACGGTGCGCCGCCTCCACTACATCCACTTTCCGCTCGGCCAGGTGTTCTTTGGCACCGAGCGGTACCGCAGGCCGCACTGGATGATCGCCTCGCTCCCCCTGCGGCTGCTGCTCTCGCGCACCGAAGAGGAGATCCTTCCCGGCGACGTCACCTGCACCAACTCCGCGTACACGGCGCACTGGGTCCAGCGCCAATGGCCGGGGGTGGACGCGGAGGTGATCGGCGGACCGGTGGAGATGCCCGATTCGCCGGAGCGGAACGGGGTGCGCGACATCGACGTGGTCACGGTGGGGGCGATCAACCCGGACAAGGACCAGCTCCTGCAGGTGCGGATCGCCGCGCGGTTCCCGGAGCGCAAGTTCGTGCTGATCGGCTACAACTCGGCGCCGCGCTACTACGAGATGGTGATGCGCAGCATCCGGGAGCTCGGCGTGAAGAACGTGCAGGTGATTACCGACGCGGCCAGGGACGAGATCCCCGAGTACCTACGCCGCTCGCGGGTTTTTCTGCACACCAAGCGGGACGAGCACTTCGGCATCAGCATCGCGGAAGCGGTCGGCCACGGGTGCATGCCCGTGATCCACGACTCCGGGGGCCAGGTGGAGATCGTTCCCGACGCGCGGCTGCGCTACAAGGACGCGGACCAGGCGGTGCAGATCCTTACGCGCCTGCTGGCGGACGACTCTGGCGGGGGGGCAGAGATCGCGGCGCTGCAGGAGCACGTACGCCAGTTCCGGCCCGAGGCGTTCCGCGCGCGTTTCGCGGCGCTGGTGCGGCGGGCGCTCGCCGGCGGATCTCCCGCGGGCACGAGCGTGGAAGCGCACGCAGGCTCTGGTTCGCCCCTCCCCTGACGCCATCCGGCCAGAGCGCCCGCGCAAACCCCTGAACCGCCAGCCTCGCGCAGAGACGCCGGGCGAGAGAACAGGCATCCCACCCACGGCGGGAACGTAAAGGCCACGCCCCCCCGGCCCGCGGACCCGCGGGTCAGCCCTGCAGAATCTCGCGGTAGACGGCGACCACGCCGCGCGTGTGCGCCTCCCAGCTGTACAACCCTCCCTGGGCGACGCCCGCCGCGCGGCGTTCCGCCCAGCGCGCCGGATCGTCGCGCCGTTCCGCCAGCAGCGCGAGCACCGCGGCGCTCCATGCCGCCACGTCGCCCACCGGGCAGTACGTGGCCACCGTGCCGCCCACCTCCCGCAGGACGGGGATGTCGCTGGCGACCACCGGCGTTCCGCACGCCATCGCCTCCGTAACCGGCAGCCCGAAGCCTTCGGCGTCGGAGGGCTGCAGGACCAGGGCCGCGCGCCGGTAGACGGCGGAAAGAACGTCGCGGTCCAGGAAAGGGAGGGCCACGATCGAATCCTCCAGCCGCAGCTCCGCGATGAGCTCCTGGTGCGCGGGGGTGAACGCGCCCACGCGGATCAGCCGCGCCGCGGGCAGCTCCCGCCGCACGGCCGCGAAGACCCGCAGCAGCACCTCGATCCGCTTTCGCGGAGCGGTGCCCCCCACGTGGAGCAGGTCCACCGTGGGCCCGGCGCCGGCGAGCAGCGCGGCCGCCTCGCGGTCCGCCGGGGGATCCGCGAGGGGAGAACTCGACGGATGCGTGCCGTTGTGGACCACGGCCACACGCTCCGGGGGCACGAGACCGAAGCCGAGCAGCTCGTCGCGTACGGTATGGCTCACGCAGATCACGCGGGCGGCTTTCAGCACCGCTCCCATCTGCTGCCGCGCCATGGCCCGGTACCACCCCGGGCGCGGGTCCCTGTGAGGCTCCAAAACGGACCGGAAGGTGTCCAGGTCGTGGCAGGTCACCACCGTGCGCCCGGCGGGAAGAACGCGCACGAGCTGCCCGTAGCTGTGCTCCGCCAGGTGGAAAAGATCGAATTCGCCCACGCGCCGGACCAGGTAGCGGGGGTAGTCCCAGAAGCGGTTCAGCAGCCGGTCCGCGTTCACGGCGGTGCGCCGCCCTCCCGCGCGGGGGAGGCGCTCGAAGCGCGGCACGGCGTGCGGCGCCAGGCGCTCGGCCTCGAAGGCGTGCGAGTGGTGCGCGCGGAGGTTGGCGATCAGCATCTCGGCGCACAGCTCGAT
>DASVVI010000789.1:0-1759 GCA_036386635.1 Longimicrobium sp. | reverse complement strand
CCCCCATTTCTTGACCCCGCCCCCACCCCCCGCTATACTCCCCACTCACACCCCGCGCGATACCTCCCCCGGCCCGGTAATGCTCCCAACCCAGAGCCACGACACGGCCGAAGGCGCCGCCGGCATGGCTGCGCTGGAGCGAGTGGTGCTGTTCGTCGCCGGGGGGCACCGGTTCGGGGTGGGGATCGAGTGCATCCGCGAAGTGATCCCGGCGCGGGCGTACACCCCGCTCCCCGGGAGCGGCGAGCACGTCTGCGGGCTGATCAACCTCCGCGGGCGCATCGTCACCGTCATCGATCTCGGCGCCCGCCTCCGCCTCCCGCCTTCGTCGGCCGTTCCGGACCACAGCATCGTGATCGTGGAGCACCACGACCGCCTGGTGGGGATGGCGGTGGAGGAGGTCGCCCGCATCGTGGAAGTCGATCCCGAGACGCTGACGTCTTCGGCCGAGGTCCTGCGCTCCCTTCGCATCGACCGCGCGTACCTGCGCGGGGTGGGCGAGGTGGACGACGAGATCTTCGTGGCCGTGGACCCCGGCGAGATCTTTTCAAGCATCCTGACCTGACCCCAACCCAACCCACCGGAGGATTGATGAGCCAGACGGTCCTCATCTGCGACGACGCCATCTTCATGCGCACGATGATCGGGGACATCCTCACCCAGGCCGGCTTCCAGATCGTTGGGGAAGCCGAGACCGGTGTGCAGGCGGTGGAGAAGTACCGCCAGTTCAAGCCGGACCTGGTGACGATGGACATCGTGATGCCGGACATGGGGGGGATCGACGCCGTCCGCGAGATCGTAAAGGAAGATCCGGCGGCCAAGATCCTGATGTGCAGCGCGATGGGGCAGCAGGCGCTCGTCATCGAGGCCATCCAGGCCGGCGCGCGCGACTTCGTGGTGAAGCCGTTCCAGCCGTCGCGGGTGTTGGAGGCGGTGCAGCGGGTGTTGGGGTGAGAAAGTGCGTGAGTGCGTTAGTGCGTGAGTGCGCGAATTCAGTGAGCGTCACGCATCGTGCGCCGGCCGCCGCGTCCCAACGCACTGACGCACTCACGCACTAACGCACTTCCGTCCATGGAACTTTCCCAGTACGGCGAGCTCTTCCTCAGCGAATCGCGCGAGCACATCTCCGCGATCAACCACCTTCTTCTCGCCCTGGAGCAGAATCCGGAGCGTGGGGAGCCGGTGGAGGGGATGTTCAGGGCGGTGCACACCATCAAGGGGATGTCGGCGACGATGGGGTACCGCGCCGTCGCCGACCTGGCCCACGAGATGGAGAACCTGATGGACGGCGTCCGCCAGGGGCGCGTCTCGCCGGGGCCGGAGATGGTGGACCTCCTCTTCGCCGCCGCCGACGCGCTGGAGAGGGCGGTGGAGCTGGCGGTGGAGGAGGGCGACGGGGAGCAGCCGGAGATGGCCGCGCTCCTCGCACGCCTGCGCGCCGCCGCGGGCGACGACCGCCGCGCGCCCGTGGAGGCGCCGGCGCCGGAGGGCGGTCCGCCGGCGGAGGACGTGGAGGGCGCGCTGGTGGTGCGGCTGCGCGTGGCGCCGGACTCCATGCTGCCGGGGGTGAGGGCCTTTCTGGCGCTGCGCCGGGCGCGCGAGCTGGGCGAGACCTTTGCGCTGCACCCGCCCGAGGCGGCGCTGATGGACGAGGGGTTCGACGGCGCCCTCTTCTTCCTCCTGCGCACCGAGCTGAGCCCGGACGAGATCCGCGACGCGCTCATGGCCGTGGGCGAGATCGCGGACGCGCAGGTGCACG
>DASVVI010000788.1:0-6604 GCA_036386635.1 Longimicrobium sp. | reverse complement strand
CAGCGCACTTACGCACTAACGCACTCACGCACTAAAAAAGCGGGGGCGGGCACGCATGCCCGCCCCGCTCACAAACCCCCTCGCCACACCACCCTCAAACCTCCATCACCTCGGCTTCCTTGTGCTTCAGGATCTCCTCGACCTTGCCGATGTACTGGTCGGTGAGCTTCTGCACCTTGTCCTGCTCGCGGCGGACGTCGTCCTCGGAGAGGCCTTCCTTCTTCTGGCCGGCCTTGACCTCGTCGTTGGCGTCCTTGCGCGCCTGGCGCACCGCCACGCGGGCCTCCTCCGCCATCTTGTGGAGGTGCTTCACGAACTCGCGGCGGCGCTCCTCGGTCAGCGCCGGGATGGGGATGCGAATGATGCTCCCGTCGTTGGACGGGTTCAGCCCCAGGTCGCTCTCGCGCAGCCCGCGGTCGATCTCCTTCAGCAGGCTCTTGTCCCAGGGCGTGATGGTGAGGAGGCGCGGCTCGGGCGCCGCCACCGTACCCACCTGGTTCAGCGGCACCTTGCTCCCGTACGCCTCCACGCGGATCGAGTCCAGCAGCGCCGGCGACGCCTTGCCGGTGCGCACGCTGGCGAACTCGCGGCGCAGCGCTTCCAGCGCGCTCTCCATCCGCTGGCGGGCCTTGTCCAGACTGGGCATTGGCTTCTGACTCGCGGCTCAGGTGGGTGTGGGTTCCGGCTCGCTGTCCAGCGCCGGCGCCTTCGAGTGGACCAGGGTCCCGATCCTCTCGCCGTTGATGGCGTCGGCCACCGCGCGGCGCTTGTCCAGGTTCAGCACCAGGATGGGGATGTCGTTCTCCTTGCACAGCGAGAGCCCCGCAGCGTCCATCACCCCCAGCTCGCGCGAGAGCGCGTCCAAGTAGGTGATCTCCGGAATGAAGACGGCGTCGTCGTTCTTTTTTGGGTCCGACGAGTAGATGCCGTCCACCTTGGTCGCCTTGATGATGACGTCCGCCTCCATCTCGATGCCGCGCAGCACCGCCGCGGTGTCGGTGGAGAAGTACGGGTTTCCCGTGCCCCCGGCAAAGATCACCACGCGGCCCTTCTGCAGGTGATGCATGGCGCGGCGGCGGATGTAGGGCTCGGCCAGCTGCTCCATGCGGATCGCCGTCAGCACGCGCGTGTGCACGCCCTTGCGCTCCAGGATGTCCTGTACCGCCAGCGCGTTGATGATGGTGGCCAGCATCCCCATGTAGTCCGCGTTGACGCGGTCCATGCCTTCGGCGCTGGCCGCCGTCCCGCGCACGATGTTCCCCCCGCCGATCACCAGGCCGAGGGCCACGCCCATGTCGTGGACGTGCTTGATCTCCTCCGTGATGCGATCCACCACCGGGGGGGAGATCCCGAACCTCTGATCCCCGGCGAGGGCCTCGCCGGAGATCTTGAGGAGGACCCGGCGATACTTCAGACCATCCACCCCCACGCCGGGGGCGACCGATCCCAGCTCGCCGGCGGCGCTCACTGCTCGCCCAGCTGGTAGCGGGTGAAGCGGCGCACCTCGATCTTCTCGCCCGTGATCCCCGAGACGCGGGTGATCATCTCCCCCACCGTCTCGTCCGGGTTCTTGACGAAGGGCTGCTCCAGGAGCACGCTCTCCGCGTAGAACTTCTCCACCTTGCCGTCCACGATCTTGTCCCAGATCTGCTCCGGCTTCCCGCTCTCGCGCATCTGCTCGCGGTACACGTTGCGCTCGCGCTCCAGCACCTCGGGCGAGATCTGGTCGCGCGACACGGAGGTGGGCGCGGCCGCCGCGATGTGCATGGCGATGTCGCGCACCAGCGCCTGGAACTGGTCGTTGCGGGCCACGAAGTCCGTCTCGCACCCGACCTCCACCATCACCCCGATCTTGCCGCCCATGTGGATGTAGGCGCCCACCGAGCCCTCGGTGGCCTCGCGCTCGGCGCGCTTGGCGGCCTTGGCCGCGCCGCGCGTGCGCAGCAGGTCGATCGCCTTCTCCTGGTCGCCGCCGGCCTCGGTGAGGGCGGTCTTGCACTCCATCATCCCCGCGCCGGTACGGTCGCGGAGCGCCTTTACGTCCTGGGCAGTGAAGCTCATAGCCGTTTCGGTATCCTAGTAGGTCCGTTAAGTCCAGTGCCGCGCCCCCGGCGCGGCTGCAAAAATCGGGGCCACGAGCGCTTTGCGCCAGTGGCCCCGAGAAACTACCCGGCCGTCGGCGCGTGTTACTCCGCGTCGCCGCCCTCGGCCCCGCCCTCGGCGCCCATGCCACCGGCACCCGGGCCGCCGGTCGTGCGGCGCTTGCGGCGCGGGCGGCGCTTCTGGCCGTCGCGGTCGCCGCGGTCGGCCGGGGCACCGGCGCCGGTCTCGGTGGAGTACGACGTGACCTCGGCCTCGTCGGCGCGGCGGCGCGCCTCGTCCGGCATCGACATGCGGGCCTCGTGCGCCGCGTCGGCCATGGCCGCCGAGATCACCGTCACCGAGCGGATGGCGTCGTCGTTGCCGGCGATCGGCACCGTGAGCACGTCCGGGTCCGCGTTGGTGTCGGCGATGGCCAGCACCGGGATCCCCAGCTTGTTGGCTTCCTGAACCGCGATGCGCTCCTTCTTGGAGTCGACCACGAAGAGCGCCCCCGGCAGGCGGGCCATGTCCTTGACGCCGCTCAGGTACTTCTCCAGCCGCTCGCGCTCGCGGTCCAGCATCAGGCGCTCCTTCTTCGTGTAGAAGTCGAACGCGCCCTCTTCCTCGCCACGCTCGAGCTCCTTCAGGCGACGAATCTGCTTCTTGATCGTGGCGAAGTTGGTGAGCATGCCGCCCAGCCAGCGCTCGGTCACGTAGAACGAGTTGGAGCGCTCGGCCTCGCTCTGGATCACCTGGCGAAGCTGCTTCTTGGTGCACACGAAGAGGATGCGCTCGCCGCGCGACACGATGCTGCGCACGAGCTCCTGCGCGAGCTCGATCTGCCGGAGCGTCTTCTTCAGGTCGATGATGTAGATCCCGTTGCGCTCCGCGAAGATGAACTTGCGCATCTTCGGGTTCCAACGGCTCGTCTGGTGCCCGAAGTGGACGCCGGCTTCGAGGAGGTCCTGAATGGAGGGCTGTGCCATGCTGCCGTTTGCCTATCGAATCTGGTTGTCCCCGCGGCGCCCCTCGGCGCCCGGGCTTCCACCGCCGTCATCCGCCGCCCCGACCGGCCTTTCACGGCGCGGCACCCGGGGCAAGCGTCGGGCGGTGTGCAGGATGTGCCGGCTTTCAGGAAGCGGCGCGGTGCCGGCGCGGGCCCGTGGGCCAATCGCGGGCACCGCGCGCTTCCAGCGCCACCGGTTAGCGCTTGGAGAACTGGAACTTCTTGCGGGCGCCCGGACGGCCGGGCTTCTTCCGCTCCACCTCGCGCGGGTCGCGGGTCAGCAGACCCTCGGGGCGCAGGCGGGTGCGGTTGGTCTCGTCGACCTCAAGCAGCGCGCGCGCGACGCCCAGCCGGATCGCGTCCGCCTGGCCGCGGAGGCCGCCGCCGTTGACGTTCACCTTGACGTCGAACTTCCCTTCGTTCTCCGTGGCCACCAGCGGGCGCTGCGCGCTCTGCCGAAGGACGTGGCGGGGAAGGTAGTCTTCGATGGTGCGCCCGTTGATCTCCCACGCGCCGTTGCCGGGGCGAAGGTACACGCGCGCCACCGACGTCTTGCGGCGCCCGATGGCGTGGAACTGTTCAGTGGCCATTGTCTAGGTGCCGATCTCAGAAGGTGAGTGTTTCCGGGTTCTGCGCGACGTGCGGATGCTCGGCCCCGGCGTACACCTTGAGCTTCTTCCGCATCTGGCGCCCCAGGGCGTTCTTGGGGAGCATTCCCTTCACCGCGAGCTCGATTACGCGCTCGGGGTGGCGGGCGATCATCTCCTTGAAGGGGATGAACTTCTCGTGCCCCATGTACCCGGTGTGCTTGAAGTAGGCCTTCTGGTCGGCCTTGTTGCCGGTGAGCTGGACCTTGTCGGCGTTGATGACGATTACGTAGTCACCGGTGTCCAGGTGCGGCGTGTAGGTCGGCTTGTGCTTCCCGCGCAGCACGCGGGCGATCTCGGTGGCGATGCGGCCCAGAACCTTGCCGCCGGCGTCCACCACGAACCACTTGTGCTCGATCTCGCCGGCCTTTACGGCATACGTCTTCATGATGCTCCCCACTCCGCCGCGCCCGTTGAGCGCGCGGAATGCCGGCCACGCGCCGGCTGTGATAGTAGAAAAAATCTCCGCCTCCGGAAGCTCCGGGGCGGGCATAGCGTGGAACACTACAGCCCGAAAGGATACCCAACTTCCGTGCGGGTGTCAAGTCGTGGCGCCACGTTTTCCGTGCTTCCCCGGCGTCTCTGCGCAGGCGGGCATCCTAATGGCCTCACGCGGAGCCGCAGAGACGCGGAGGAGAGGCGTTCAGAGAGAGCCGGATGTCATGGGGATCGTGTGGATAGGCAGATAGAGGTGCAGGCGATCGTCTTCCAGCGGTGTGAAGCCAAAGCGGCGATAGAATGCCGCCGCAGTGTCGTGCTTGGCGTACACTTCAACCGCGTAGATGCAATGATCTCGGCCGCCCGAATGGAACGACGAAGGGCATCCGACAGCAGCGATTTTCCGACGCCTCCACCATGTGCGGCGCGATCTACCGCAAGGCGCGCCAGCTGCACCGCCGGTACCGGATAATGGGGCAGACGCCGACGCTCGGCTTCGGGCAGGATTGCGGCCGACACCATCCCGCTCGCTAGCGTGTAGAACCCCACGACCCGGCTTACACCCTGCACTGTCGCTACGTAGGTGCGGCTGAATCCGCGGTCCTGGTTCTGGCGAGCATTCCGCCGGAAGAACGCGTCCAGTGCTGGCTCGCCGCTATCGAACGACGCACGATCGTGCCGGTGTTCGAGCGGCGCGACATCGACGGAGATCGGTTTCACGACTCCTCGTCCGAGCGATCATGCGACCGTACGAACTCGCGGTGGTGCTGCATCGCCCTGATAAGCGCATCGTTGGGTGGCGGCGGGTTGTCGATGAGATCCATGAAGATCTCCCAATCACGCTCGGAGAGGTAAGTAATGTGCTGGTCCTGAATGATCCGGCGCGCGTCTCGGACAAGGGTCGAGATGGCGTATGAGTTCACAGTCTGCCCCGTATGAATCGCGGCGAGCTCGATCAGCTCCTTGAGCTCGGGATCGATGCCGAAGCTGAGGCGCGCATCGCCCTCCGCCTCAGCCTCCCGGATCAATTCGGAGGCCGGAGCTTCGGCCGCGTACGCCGCGTGCGCTTCCCGGACGCGCGGGGTGGCTTTCTTCCGAGGCATGGTTCCCTTTCGGTGTGAGGCATGTTGCCACACAAAGATGCCCCTCTCCACCGCAAACGTCAACGCGCGTAACATACGCCAACAGCGGCACATAGGACGCCTTTCCCGTGCGCCGCTGTGTCTCTATGTGAGCCCTGCCGCTCTCCTGCCTCCTCGACTAACACACGCTTCTCTTGACAATCGAAAGGAGAGACGCGTACTCTTCCTTTCGACCATCGAAAGGAGGTTGGATTGACGGACAAGGATCGCGGCGACCTGATCCAGGGGACGCTGGACATGCTGGTGCTGAAGGCGCTGCAGCTGGAGCCGATGCACGGCTGGGGGATCACCGAGCGGATCGAGCAGTGGTCGGGGAACGTGCTGCAGATGAACCAGGGCTCGCTCTACCCGGCGCTCTACCGGCTGCAGCGGCAGGGGCTGATCCGCTCGGAGTGGCGCACGACGGAGAACAACCGCCGCGCCCGCTACTACGCGCTGACCGAGGAAGGAAAGGAGCGCTTCGTGGAGGAGCGGAGCCACTGGGAGCGCCTGTCGCAGGCGGTCAACCTGGTGCTCGCCACAGACACCCGCTGATCGCGAGGGCACCATGAGGCTTATCCGTGAGGTCTGGCACCGGCTGCGCAACTCCATGCGGCGCGACGAGCTGGACGGCGGCGTGGACGAGGAGATGCGCTTCCACATCGAGCAGCAGACGCAAAAGAACGTGCGTGCGGGGATGGAGCCGGCCCAGGCGCGGCGGGCGGCGCTGGTGGAGTTCGGCGGGGTGGAGCGGCACAAGGAAGCCGTGCGCGACGAGGCGCGCCCCCGCCTCCTCGAAGACCTGGGGCAGGACACGCGCTACGCCGTACGCGTGCTGCGCGGTGCACCCGGCTTCACGCTGGTGGCCATCGGCACCATCGCCCTCGGCGTCGGCGCGATGACGGCGATCTTTTCGGCCGTGAACCACGTGCTCCTCCGCCCGCTTCCCTTCCCCGCATCCGAGCGGCTGGTGGTGCCGCAGGCGCGGAGCATGGAGGACGGCAGCCAGTGGAACGTCACCTACGCCGACTACGAAGACTGGAAGACCAGCGGCGTGTTCGCCCGCGCCGCCGTGTACCAGCCGGTCGACTGGAACGTCGCGGACGAGCGGGAGGCGGAGCGGCTCACCGGCGCGGCGGTGACTCCCGACTTCTTTGCCACGCTGGGGATGGCGCCCACGCTGGGCCGCTTCTTCGTGTCCGAGGAGTTCGACCCCGAATCGCCCCGCGTCGTCGTCCTCTCGTACGAGCTGTGGCAGCGCATGTTCGCCGGCGACCGCGCGATCGTGGGAAAGACGCTGCGGATCGGGG
>DASVVI010000787.1:0-11385 GCA_036386635.1 Longimicrobium sp. | reverse complement strand
CGGCCCTGCTTGCGATCAGCGGCGTACTCCGCGACCGTGGCGAGCTGCCGCTCCATCGCACCGAGGTATGCTGCGAACAGGCAACTCCGCTCCCACATCATGGAGTCCGTGAAGATCGCCGCGCCACCGCCAGGTGCTCCCAGGCGATCGGCTTCACCCACAGTCACATTCTCCAAATAAACCGAGCTGGCCGGGCATGTGTGCAAGCCCATCTTGTCGATGGGCTGTCCCACAGTCACACCGGTGATATCACGTGAGACAACAAATGCATCGATGCCGAGATATCCGTTCTGCGGCTCCGTGTTCGCATAGACCAGGTAAATCTGTGCAACAGGCCCGTTGCTCGCGTACGACTTCGCGCCGTTGAGCACATAGCCTGCCGCAGTGCGTTGCGAGCGTGTTTTCAGCGCAAAGACATCCGACCCTGCTTCCGCTTCCGTGATGGCGTTGGCTCCGATCCACTCCCCGTTGCACATCTTCGGGAGCACACGCTCTTTCACAGCCTCGGTGCCGGCATCGGCAATCGGCTTCGCGACGGCGAGCTGGTGCGCGGCGATGGCAAAAACAAGCCCCATGTCCTGGCAGCCGCGGCCGAGCGCTTCGAGGGCAATCGCCGTCGAGAGATGGCCCAGACCCATGCCACCATACTTCTCAGGTATGCACAGCCCGAGCAGTCCAAACTCACCACACAGGTTCCATTCGCGGGTTCCGAAGCGCCGCTCACGGTCGCGCTCGAGCACATCATCGTTCAGCCTGGTGCGCGCAAATCCATACACCTTCTCATAGAGTTCCGATTGCGCCGGTGTGTATGCAAAATCCATCTGCCCAGAGCTCACGTGTGTACATGTGCACCAAATGTGCACGTGTAGTCGGGAACCAGTATCTCAAGACCCCAGGGACATTACCGCATTGTCAAAAATGTCCGCAAGTCCGGTTGACCCAGGTCCTTTGAAATCGATAAAATAAAAATATGAGCAAAAATACTCGTCTCGGAATCATGATTGCGGGTGTGGGTGGCGCGGTGGGCTCGACTGTTGCTGCCGGTATCGCGCTGTTCCGACGGGGTCTGGCGGAGCCCAACGGCTTACTCACAGAGGCCGAGCGCATGCCACACAATGGCACCTTCGGCGCCGGTGAGGACCTCATCCGCGACACATTGAACCTGCCACGTTTGAACGACATCCGCGTGGGCGGGTGGGACGTGTTTCAGGGCTCATTCGACGACGTTCTGGAGATGCACCAGGTTGTCTCCGATAAGCAGTGCCGAGCCATCGCCGGGGCCAAGGACGTAGCGCAGGTCTACCCGGGGTGGGTTCCCGCTGACGGCAACCTGCGCCGCGGCAACACGGGCGAGACGGCGCCCAACTGGCGGCGCGCGATCGAGCAGATCCGCTCCGACATCCGCGCGTTCCGCGCGCAGAACGAGTGCGATCACGTCGTCGTCGTGTGCCTGCTGCCGACGCGGCCCTCGGTCGCGATGGAGAGCGGCCACGAGCGCGCCGCGGAGTTCGAGAAGCTGATCGACGGGAACGACGTCCACGCCGTCAGCGCCGACATGGCGTACCTCTATTCGGCGATCAGCGAGGGGTGCGCGTGGGTCAACTTCACGCCGAACGTGGCCGAGATTCCGGCGCTCGTCGAGTTGGCGCACGAGAAGGGCACGCCGCTCGCCGGCCGCGACGGCAAGACGGGCCAGACCCTGGTGAAGACGGTGCTGGCGCCCATGTTCCGCGCGCGCCAGCTCAAGGTACGTGGCTGGTTCAGCACCAACATTCTCGGCAACCGGGACGGCATGGCGCTGCGTGATCCGGCGGCGCTGAAGAACAAGCTCGAGACGAAGGCGAGCGCGCTCGATTCGATCCTCGGCTACCGCGTGGGCGGCGAGGAGTCCTCGCACGTGGTGACGATTCACTATTACGCCCCCCGCGGTGACGCCAAGGAGGCGTGGGACAACATCGACATCGAAGGCTTCCTCGGCGCGCCGATGCAGGTGAAGGTCAACTTCCTGTGCAAGGACTCGATCCTCGCGGCGCCGCTGGTCATCGACATGGCCCGCCTGTCGACGCTCGCGCTGCGTCGCGGTGATCGCGGCTTCCTCCCCTGGATGGGTGCGTTCTTCAAGTACCCGGTGGTGCCCGAGGGCCAGAGGCAGGAGCACGACTTCTTCAAGCAGCTCAATGCACTTGCCCGCTACCTCGAAGAGGCGCGGCGGAGCCTGGCGTAAGGTATGGCCAGCTCGATCGGCTCCGAGTGGCGTGCCCTGCCCGGACTGCGCGCGCTCGGTGCTGCAGAGGAACAGGCGCTCCGGCGTGTGCTCGAGCGGCGCGCCCTCTATCGCGGCGACGGTATGGCCCCTCCGTGCGAGGTGCGCGAGGCCGAGCAGGAAATCGCCGCGCGTTATGGGCGCCGCCACGCGCTGCTCTTCAACTCAGCGACCTCTGCGCTCCAAACCGCGCTCCATGCGCTGGGCGTGGGGCGCGGTGACGAAGTCATCGTCCCGGGCTACGGCTGGATCACCAACCTGTCCGTCGTCCTTCAGCTCGGCGCCACGCCGGTGCTGGCCCCGGTGACGAGCGGGCTGTTGATCGACTCTGCCTCCGTGGAGAGCTGTCTCTCGTCGAAGACACGTGCGGTCACGCGCGTCCACGCGCTGGGCCTGCCGGCGGCGAAGGTCTCGGTCGGCTCGCTCCCGCTGCTCGACGACGCCTGCCAGGCGTTGGGCACCGAGATGAACGGCCGCCCCGCGGGCTCTGACGCGCTGATGAGCGTGCTCTCGTTCCAGGCCTATAAGCTGATCACGAGCGGCGAAGGCGGGTGCCTGCTCACCGATGACGACGAACTCTACACGCGCGCGGTGCGCTTTCATGACGCGGGGCTGGCGCGCTTCGCCCACAGCGCACCGGGGGCCTCAAGCGAGCCCATGGGCATCGGGCTCAACCTGCGCATGTCCGAGCTGACGGCGGCCATTCTGCGCGCCCAGTTCGAGCGCCTCGACGGGCTCGTGGCGCAGCAGCGTGCCGCGTACGTGCGCATGGTGGCGGCGTTCCAGCCGTGGATCGAGCGCGGTTGGGCGCGCATCGTCGAGCCGCCCGCGGGCGGAGCCGGTAACGGCACCACCCTCGTTCTCGAAGCCGAGAGCGCGGCGCGGGCAGCGCGGCTGGCGGCTGGGATGCGGCAGCACGGTGTCGGAGTGGTGTACGCGCTGGAGGATCGCCTGCACACCCAGCCCGGGTGGATTGCGTATCTCGAGGCGCAATCGCTCCCCCATCGCGTCGTCGAGCGCCAGCGCTCGGACGCGATCATCGCGCGCACGCTCATGCTCGACGTGAACGCGGCACTCACCAGTGCATCGTGGGATGCGCTGCGCCGTTCGATCGATTCGGAGGAATGAACTGATGGCCAAGTTGGCGCTGTTCGGTGGAAAGCCGCAGGTCTCGTCACCGCCGCAGCTGGCGGGAATGTACCGTGAGGAGCCGTTCGCCGAGCGCTTCGCGGCCTACATCGGTTCGCGTCACGCCCTGCCCGCCGCGAGCGGAACCGGCGCACTGTGCGCGGCCCTGATCGGCGCTGGCGTGCGGCCCGGGGACGAGGTGATCACCGTCGCGCACACCTGGTTCTGCACGGCGACGAGCATTCTGGCCGTCGGTGCCGTTCCGGTGTTCGCCGACGTTGATCCGGTGACCTTCACGCTCGATCCCGCCGAGATCGAAAAGCGGGTGACCCCCCGAACGCGCGCGGTGCTCGGCGTGTCGCTCTATGGCCACCCCGCGCGGTACGATCTCATCAACCCGATCGCCAAGCGGCTCGGGCTCGTCGTCATCGACGATGCCTGCCAGGCAACGGGTGCGGCGCTCGAGGGCCGCAAGCTCGGATTGTGGGCGGACGTCACCGCGTTCAGCTTCTCGGGCAAGCCGCTCGTGTCGACGGGCGGCGGCGCTATCACCACCGACGACCGAATGATCTACGAGCGCGCGATGCTCGCGGGTCAGCACCCGTCGTTCATCTCCACGCATGCCAAGAACCCCGCCATCCACGCCTTCGCAGCCACGGGCGGCTACGGCATGAACAACCGCATTGATGGTGGGTGCGCGCAGCGCGCCTTCGCCGAACTCGAGAAGCTCGACGCCATCAACGAGTGGCGGCGCGCCAACGCGCATCACCTGGCCAGCCGCCTTCGTGGCCTGCCGGGTCTCACCCCTCCGACGGCGGCGCCCGGAGCCTTCCACGTCTACCACATGTTCACCTTCCTCTTCGACGGCAGCGCCCACGGGCTGACCCGCGATGAGGTCCTGGCGGCGCTGCTTGCCGAAGGGCTGCCGGCGATCGCCTATATCGGCGGCGGCAACTTCCTGAAGGATCTCGAAGGCAAGGTCTGGGCGCCCGGGCCCCTTCACCGCCGGCCGCTCTTCCAGATGCTCGCGCGCGAAGGGCGCTGCGGGCCGTACATCCTGCCCGACGGTCCACGTCCCAGCCTCGAGGCTCCCCTTCCCGTCACCGAGCGGCTGACGGCGACCGAGATCAACCTGCCTCAGAAGTGGATCAACCCGCCATTCGGCCGCGCGCGCATGGATGAGTACGCCGACGCGATCGAGAAGGTGATGACGAACCTCGACGAGCTGCGCGACGCGAAGGCCCGCGGCGCGCTGCCCACGGGTAAGCACAACTTCCTCACCAGCTGCGAGAGCGACGGATGAAGGCTGGGTTCTATCGCGGGCCCGGAGACTTCGCCGTCACCGACATCGCCGAGCCCACGCTGGCCGCGCCGGACGAGGTGCTCGTCGAGGTCGAGGTGGCCGGAATGTGTGGCACCGACCTGCACATCGTCTCGGTGCCGCAGATGCACCCGGCCGCGCCAGGCATCGTGCTCGGGCACGAGTTCGTGGGCCGCGTCGTCGAGGTGGGCCCGAAAGTCAGCGGGCTGAGCCGCGGAGATCGCGTCGTCGCGGCGCCGAACATCTGGTGTGGCCAGTGCGGCTCGTGCCGCGCGGGGCGGCGCAAGCACTGCGACAACAATCGCGCGCTCGGCATCTCCATCAACGGGGGCTTCACGCGCTTCGTCGTCGCGCCCGCTCGCGTGCTCTATCCGGTGCCCGCCGGCATTCCTCCCGAGCAGGCCCTGTTCGCCGAGCCCCTCTCCTGCTGCATGAATGGCGTCTTGCGCCTCGGGTCGCTCGTTGGCGCGCGGGCGGCGGTCCTCGGGGCTGGCCCCATCGGCCAGTACTTCATCCGGCTGCTTCGCCACTTCGGCGCGGGCAGTGTTCTCGCCGTCGAGCCGGTGGAGCATCGGCGCAAGACCGCCCTGGGCTCGGGCGCCGACCATGTCCTCGATCCCACCGGAACCGATGTCGCGGGCGCGGTCTCGAAGTGGGCCGGAGGCCGTGGCGCCGACGTGGTCATCGACACCGTCGGATCCCTGCTGCCAGTGGCCTGTGCGGCGGCGCGGCCAGGCGGCCGCATTCTCCTCTTCGGAATGGACACCACCGCCGAGAGCCGCGTGATGCCGTTCGATCTCGTGCGCAACGAGAAGACCATCTTCGGCTGCTTCATCGACAACGATCAGGTTCCGCTCTGCCTCGACGTGATCCCCTCACTGCGGCTCGGAGAACTCATCACGCACCGGGTCTCCCTCAACGACATCGACCAGGGCTTCGCCGCCGTGCGCGACGGCACGGCGATGAAGGTCCTCGTCCTGCCCGGTGCCGCATGACGGCACGGCTGGGCTGGTCGACGCTCGGCTTGCCGCCGCTGCGTGACGACAACGACATCGCGCGCGCGCTGGAGGTGGTCACCGAGAGCGGTTTCACCACGCTCGAGGTCCACATCAACGAACCACTGGCGCTCGGCGGACCGCGCCTGATCGATGAGGCCCTTCAGCAGCGCTTGACGGCCATCGTCCATGAGATGAAGCGCCGCGGTGGCAACTGCCTCCTCGGGTTGGGTGGCCGTCACCTGTTGTCGAGCGAGAAGCACCAACCGACGCTGTTCGCCCCGGAGTCCGACGCGCGCGCGCTACGGCTCAAGCTGGTGAGCGAGACCATCACGTTGGCAGGAGAGCTCGGTGTCGAGGCGGTCATCTTCCTCTCGGGACCGAGCCCCCGCGCGCTCGCCGCCGGCAAGCACGGCTCGGACGAGTGGGCGCGCTTCCTGGAGAGCATGTCCTCGCTGGTGCGCTCCGCCGAGCGCGCGGGGGTCGTCCTCGCTCCGGAGGCTCACTCGCGCCACCTCTTCGCCGGGCTTGCCGACCTCACGGCACTCCGCGCGGCATTCCCGTCGCCAGCGATTGGCTTCACCGGCGACACCGTCCACCAGACCATCGTCGAAGGAGAACCGCTCGAACAGCTCTATGCACGCGCAGCACCAGTGCTGACGCACATCCAGTTAGACAACCTGGCCACCGTTCCCGCGGCGGGAGCGGCCATCGCGCATGCGCCGATCACCGCCGCCGGCGCGGTCGATCTCGCGGCGGCCATTCGAGGCCTGCGCGCGGGCGGCTATCAACGCGCCATCGGAGTCGAGTTTCTCGCCATCGATCATCCGGCGGTGGATCCACTTACCTATTGCCGCGAAGCGGGCACCTGGCTGCGCCGCCACACCTGACGCCAGGCTCTCGCGGCTGCGCCATTTCATTGACGCTTCGCTCTGTATTCGGCATATTCCACACCCCCTCGTCTACTATCCTACCCATGAAAAAGATTCTTCTTGGAATCCTGGCCGTAGTGGTTCTCGTCATCGGTGGCGCGGCGATCTTCCTGGGGACGAAGTCTCCGGCATATCGCCCTGCTCCCGACCTCAAGGTGGAAAGCACTCCCGAGCAGATCGAACGTGGCCGCTACCTGGTGGAGAACGTGGCGAACTGTCTGCACTGCCACTCTCAGCTGGACGAAACCAAGTACGGCATGCCGATCAAGGAAGCGACCAAGGGCGCAGGTGGCCGGTGCTTCACGCATGAGACCGGCTTCCCGGGCAACATGTGCGCCAAGAACATCACCCCGCACCCCGAGCATGGCCTGGGTAAGTGGACGGATGGAGAGATCTCCCGCGCCATCCGCGAGGGTGTGGACAAGCAGAACCAGCCGATCTTCCCCCTGATGCCGTACACCAACTACCGCCACATGTCCGACGAGGACACCTCGGCGATGATTGCCTACCTGCGCTCGCTCCCGCCGGTGGCGGGCCAGTGGCCGGATCGCGTCCTGGACTTCCCGCTGCCCATCGTCGTGAAGTTCCAGCCGCAGCCGATCACCGCCGCGGTGGCCGCGCCCGACAAGAGCAACACGGTGGCCTACGGCCGCTATCTGATCAACGTGGCCGGCTGCGAGACCTGCCACACGCCCGTGGATGCGCAGCACCAGCCGCTGCCGGGTATGGCCTTCGCGGGCGGCCAGGTGTTCCCGCTCAAGCCGGGCGCCGCGGTGGTCAGCTCCAACATCACCATGCATGAGACGGGTCTGGGCAACAGGACGCGCGAGAACTTCATCGCCATGTTCCGGGCGTACGCTTCGCCCGAGTCTCACAACGTGGCGGCGGACTCCGGGAAGAACACCGTCATGCCCTGGCTGGGCATGTCCGGCATGACGGACGAGGATCTCGGCGCCATCTACGACTACCTGAAGACGGTGCCTCCGGTGGCCAACAAGGTGGAGAAGTTCGCGGCCACCCCGCCCACCTAGCGCGCACAACCGCTACACGCACTCAAGTTTCCGGGCCGGAGGAATCCAAATTCCTCCGGCCCGTTGTTTTTCTGGGGGTCCTCCGGACGGCTCCTCGGATGCTAAAATGCCCACTCGCGTTTCCGCGAATTCACGCCGTCCTCAGGAGCCCTGATGTCCGCGCACTCCAACGAACCACCCGCCTCCCACCAGCCAACGCCACAGGACATGCTGATGCGGCTCGGCATGGGACATCTCGTCGCCGGTGCGCTGTCGGTGATGGTCGAGCTGCGTATCGCCGACAAGCTGGAGAACGGACCGAAGTCTTCCGAAGAGCTCGCTCAGGCCACGGGAGCACGCGCCGATATTCTCGCGCGCATGATGCGCAGCCTGGAGACGGTGGGCGTCTTCGCGCGCACGAGCGACAAGCGGTGGATGCTGACGCCCCTCAGTGACCTGCTGCGCACGAAGCATCCGCAAACGCTTCACACGAATCTGCTGTGGGGCACCAGCCCTGGGCACTTCCACATCTACGCCCACTCGCTGCATACGGCGATGACGGGCCAGCCCGCCATCGAGAAAGCGACCGGCAAGCCCTGCTTCGAGGCGTTGGCGAGCGATCCGCGCGAGCAGAACAGCTTCGACGATGCGATGACCGGGCTGAGCCAGGCGGTGATGCCGGCCATCCTGGAAGCGTACGACTTCAGCCCGATCAACACCCTGGTCGATGTCGCCGGAGGACACGGCTTCGTGCTCTCGAGCATCCTGGCGCGCAACCCGAAGATGCGCGGTGTGGTGTATGAGCAGGCCCATGTCGCGAACGGCGCGCGGCGCCGCTTCACGGAGATGGGCCTGAGCGATCGCGCCCAGGCGGTGACCGGGAACATCTTCGAGAACGTGCCGGCCGGCGGGGATGCCTACCTCATGAAGCACATCCTGCACGACTGGGACGACGCGAAGTCAGGACAGATTCTGCGCAACATCCATCAAGCCATGGGTGGGAAGAAGGGCAAACTCATCCTGATCGAGTCCGTGGTACCGGAGACGCCTGAGCCCCACTTCTCGAAGATGATCGACCTCGAGATGATGATGTACCCCGGTGGCAAGGAGCGCACGGAGTCGGAGTGGCACGAGCTGCTGTCCGCGAACAAGTTCCGGATCTCGCGCATCGTGCCAACCAAGGCTCCCCTCTGGGTCATCGAGGCGATCGCGGACTGACGGAGGCGTCGGGCTCGCTGAAGAAACGCGTGATGCTGGCCGCAACCGCCGCAGGCTGATCGAACTGCGGCATGTGACCAGCGTCCGCGAGGATCTCGAAGCGCCCGTTCGGCATGCGCGCTGCGACCTCCGAGCCCGAGGAGGGCGGTGCGAACGAGTCCTTGTCGCCCCACGAGAACAACGTGGGCACCGCGACTGACGCGGTCGGCTCGCGCAAGAGCAGCTCCTGGCGCCAGCCGCCGAGATCAGAGACCGCGTTCAACATGGTCCGGGTGGTGACCGGGTAGCCGGGCTTGGCTTGTGCGGCGAGTGCGACCTCGAGCACGTCGACGGGAATGCGCTCGGGGTGAGCCACCAGGCCTGGGAAGACCCTCTTGCGCAGCAGCTCGACGTCCTTGAACTTCATCGACGCGATCAGGCGGCCGAGCAGCGATGTGCCCCAGAGCCTGATGAACATCGGCAACTGCCGATCAAGCCCAGCCGGCGCACCCACGAGCACCAGGCGCCGCACACGTTCAGGGTGCGCCAGTGCGAACGCGAGCGCGAAGTAGCCCCCCATCGAGTTGCCGACGAGATCCACCTGCTCTGCACCGAGCCCGTCGACGACGCGCTTCAGCCAGTCCGCGGCGTGGCTGCGATAATTGATGCCCGTGTAGTCGATCGAGCTGCTCAGCCCATGCCCAGGCCGGTCGGGGATCACCACGTGGCCAGACAGGTTTCCCGCCACCTGACACCACACGCTGGCTTCGGCAAGCCCTCCGTGGACCAGCACCGTCGGGCGAGCCCCACTGCCCCGGACGATGGCGTAGGTTTTACGACCATCGGCGTCCTCCAGCCAGCGGCTCTCCCCTTCAAAGCCATAGCGGCGGAACAGCTCAAGGCGTTGCTTCTCGAAGGCCGTGACGTCCACGTTATTCCCTTTCACATCACTGGTTGTCGAATGCTGCTCTTCAAGAGGTTACCAGCTATGTTGAAAACACGCGCCCTGCATCCCGCAGCAAGAGAGTCATGACCCTCTATAACCTGCTCGTGTTCGTCCACTTAGTCGCCGCATTTCTCCTGGTCGGGGGACTCACGATTCAGCGGCTGGGTGTGATGATGATGCGCTCGGCCTCACATGGCGGCGAGGCGCTCGGCGGATACAGGACGTACGCGGCTTCTCCCCGGCTGATTGGGCCCTTCAGCACCGTGACGGTGCTGACAGGGCTCGTCCTCGCCTGGCACCTCGGGTACACGTGGAGAGCGCTCTGGATTTCAGGCTCGGTGTTGCTTCTGGTGGTTCTCGAGATCCTGCGGGCGACGGTGGTGACCCCGCAGGTCAAGCTGCTGCATGCCGCCTCACTGCAGGCGGCTGCGGACCCCACCGCGCATGGCGCCGCGCTGATAGCGGTTGCCCGGAGTCCCCAGATTCACTGGGGCTACGTGGGCATTGAGCTGGTCAACACGACGATTCTCGCCTTGATGGTGTTCAAGCCCATGTCGCTGTGAGGCTGAACCGCCGCGCGCTCAGTAGAGCTTCTCGCCACGCTGCTCGATGAGCGTCTGGAAGTTCGGGTTGTCTTCCATCCGCACCTCCAGCAGCCAGCGGCACTTCCGATCGGACGCGCGCGTGATCGTCAGGCGCAGCTCTTTTGCCGCCGGCCCCAGGAAGGTGAACCCACGGGTGTACTTCATGAGCAGGGTGTTGTCGTCCTGCCACGTCATCACGGTCGGGTCCGAGGTACCGAAGTTGTCGAAGTACTGGCCGCGGTAGACCTCTGCTTCCTCGTCCCAGCTGAACAGCGCGTGGTTCTCGTAGAACTTCAGCGGGCCGTGCGACTGCATCTCCCACAGCAGGTACATGCCGCCGAGGATCCACTTGAACGTGAAGACCGCCTTGCGGTCCGGGTAGTGGGCGTCACCCGTGTAGTAATCACCCTCGATGATCCAGGTCCCGGTCAGCCAGTCGAGCTTCTTCAGCATCTCACTGGCAGTAGGCCGCTGTTTGAGCAGCCCGGAAACGAAGGGCGCTTTGACGGTCTTCTCGTCTTGCATTGGTTACTTCTCCCAGGAGAGTTCGTAGTCGCAGTCCAGAATGCCCTTGGGATAGACGCGGACCTGCGGGTTCTTGCCCTTCGTCTGCACGAGGATGGCCATGAACATGCCCTCGTTCTGGATGGGCGGCATCAGGTCGCCCTGAAAGGAGACGCGGGCCGAGGTCTCGCTGAGCATCGTCACGGTCCGGATGCCCCAGTTCGTCGAGGTACTGAAGTTCGTGGGGATGGTGACCAGGATCTTCGCTGGCGAGTGGCCGGACAGCAGCATCACCGTCTTGCCAAACATGGAGTTGGTGAAGTCATCCGCGCCCTGCTTGCCAATGTGGCGCTGGGCGTTGAGCTGTCCGCCCACGTGAGGCGCCAACACCCGCACCGCCGCCGACGCGATGCGCAGGAAGTCCGTCACCGGATAGTTGGAGAAGTCGATGAAGCGCTTCTTCGCCAGGTCCTTCAACAGCTCCTGGTGCTGGCGCACAGCCTGC
>DASVVI010000786.1:0-1753 GCA_036386635.1 Longimicrobium sp. | reverse complement strand
TCCAGCGACACGTCGCGCTCCGGGTGGGGGAGCAGGTTGACGTTGGGCATGCGCTGGAACTGCACGTCGCTCCAGCTCTGCGCGTACGAGTTGCCGTGGCTGCGCACCGGCTTCCCCTGCTGCCGGTACCAGTCGGCCAGCAGCGGCGCCTGCTCGCGCGTCGTCTGCAGGTCGTTGAGGATGCCGTTCTTGACGATCAGGTACTCGTCCGGCCGCACCCCCTCGTCGTCGTACCCCACCGTGGCCAGCGAACCGGGGGCGCTGCGCTCCGCCTGGATGTTGAAGTTGGCCGGGCCGTAGCGGAACTTCCCCAGGAAGTCCTGGATGGGGCTGATGAACGACGTCCCCGCGAAGTTGGCCTCGTACCCCATGATGCGGTCCAGCTCGGTGGGGTGCGCGATCGACTCGTGGATGGTGAGGAAGAGGTGCGAGGGGAGGAGCACCAGGTCGAAGCGCCCCGGCTCCACCGGCTTCGCGGAAAGCTTCTTGACCGCGTCTTCCGCCCAGCGCGGCGCGTTCTCCGCCAGCCGCGAGGCGCGCACGTGCTCGTACCCCAGCCCCATCGGCTGCACGTCGGTGGACATGCGCGTCTGGAAGTCGCTCCCGTCCGCCGACACCGCCGTGACGTTCATCTGCGGATACGACCGGTAGATCGTCTGCGTGATGTACGAGCCGTCCGTGTTGGCGTACGTCTTCTCTTCGCGCAGAAAGAAGACGGACGACGTGACGAAGCGCGCGCCCTGCACCCGGAGCGCGGCCTCGTTGGCGCCCAGCAGCAGCGCCACCTTTTCCTCGATGGCGATGTCGAACGGGTCGGTCTGGATCGGCGACCGCCACGTCACGTCGCGGTGCACCTCCGCCGGGGCGAGCTCCACGGGGCGGCGCAGGGTGGCCGCGCTGGCCCGCGCCTGTGACGCCGCCGAGCGCGCCACCCGCTCCACCTCCTCCAGCGTCAGGTCGCGCGACGCGGCGAATCCCCACGCCCCGTTCACCAGCGCCCGCACCCCGAACCCGAACGTCTCCCCGTCGTCGAAGCCGGTGATGCGGCGCTCGCGCGTGGCGATCGACTGGCTGCGGTTGCGCGTGATGCGCACGTCCGCGTAGCTCGCGCCGGCCCTGCGCGCCGCGTCCAGCGCCCGCCCGGTGAGCGCCTTGTAGTCTGGATCGTCGTGCTGCTGCCCCGCGGCGCGGAGCTGCGACGGCGCGAGCGCCAGCGCGGCGCCCCCTGCGCTGCGGAGGAGGAACTCTCTGCGTTTCATGCGCGGAGCGTGGGTGCGGGGATCGTCTGGGATGTGCCGGATGATACCGCACCCGCCCTCCGTCAGCAACCGGGGGCCTGCCTCACGCGATGGCCACCTGGAAGTCGAAGCCCGTCCCTTCCCCCGCGCGCTCCTCGCGCGGCGCCACCGCTTCCGCCGCGGCGGTCGCGGGCACCTTTCCCGGAAGGAACGCCAGGCTCAGCACGTACCCCAGCACCGAGCTTCCGCCGTAGCCCACGAGCGGCGTGGGATAGTTGCCGAGCGCGGCGGCCAGCACCATCCCCAGCCATGCCACCGCGAACACGGCGCACGCGTCGGCGCCGCGCGCGTCCAGCTTCCGCCCCGCGAGCGCCGGGACGGCGAGCAGGAGCGCGCCGCCCACGACGGCCAACCCCGCCAGCGGATGGACGCCGAACGACGTGAAGAGGATCCGGTCCACGTACGGCACCGCCGGGAGCGTGTCCGGGCGAACCAGCGTCACCACGAACCCGGCG
>DASVVI010000785.1:0-5324 GCA_036386635.1 Longimicrobium sp. | reverse complement strand
TCGTCGAAAGGACGATGCTGGTGTTGGTCCACTGCACTCCGGGCCAGCTCTGGATCTCCGCGAGGAGCTCCTCCAGCCCGGAGGTGGTGTCGGTGCGCACCTTCAGCAGGTGCGACCCCTGCCCCGTAATCGAGTGGCATTCCAGCACTTCGGGGTGCGCCAGCACGCGAGCCCTGAACTCCTCGTAGAAGCTCGACCCCGCGATCCCCACCGCCAGGAACGCGGTGACGTCGCGCCCCAGCAGCTTGGGATCGAGCACGGCGGCGAAGCGGCGGATGATTCCGCGCTCCTCCAGCTTCCGCAGCCGCTCCCCCACCGCCGGCGACGAGAGCCCCACCGCCACCGCCAGGTCGTGCTGCGAGATCCTCCCGTTCTCCTGCAGCATCTCCAGGAGCCGGGTGTCCACATCGTCGAGGCGAGTCTGTCCGTTCACTTAACTTTATTAAGTCTCTGGAGCGGTGAACCAAATTTTCGCAAATGATACGGCGGCATCGCTGCGTATGCAAGAGGTATGCATCACGATCTTTGTAACGAACGTAAGAGGGCCGGACCGTCGTGTGACGGCCGGCCCTCACCCCCGCTCGTTCCTCGCTGCCTGCCAGGCGCACCGATCCCGTAGGGGCAGACCTGCGTGTCTGCCCTCCCCTGCCCCACCTCCACGTTTGCCTTTCCGCACCGATCCCCGTAGGGGCCGCCCCACGTGGCTGCCCGTGCCATGCCCGGCGCCATCCTCCGCTTGGTCACATCCGAATCACCCCGCCACGTCGAACCCCATCACCACATCCGAAAACGTCGCGGCGTACACAGAACGCCCACCCGCCGCCGGCGAGGCGAGGAAGTGCCCCGGCGGAAACCGGTGCTGCGCCACAACTTTCCCATCGTCCGCAGACAGGAGGTGCAGCGTGCCGTTCACGGAGCCGATCGCCACACGGCCGTCGCTGACGGCGGGAGAGGAGTCGTAGATCTCGCCGCCCGTCTCCGTCACCCACAGCTCGCGGCCATCCGCGGCGGAGACGCAGCGCACCTGGCCCTTGTCGCCCAGGCAGCCGATGTAGATGCGGTCGCCAACGAGCGTGGGCGAGGAGTAGCCGAACTTGTCGCCGGGCGCGGTTGCCTGCCAGAGCGGGGTGCCGGTGGCAGCATCGAAGGCGTGCAGGACGTTGTCGTTGGAGGGGACGTACACCCGCCCTCCCCCCACCGCGGGCCCGCCGATCGCGGGCGAGTACACGAACGACTTGTCCGTACACTGCCGCCGCCACACCTCACGTCCCGTGGCAACGTCGAGCGCGTACAGGTTGCGGTCCCACGCGCCGATGTAGAAGCGCTCGCCGTCGGTGGCGGCGGGGCTCTGCGCGAACGCCGTGTCGCCCGCCGGGAGGGCGAAGCGCCAGCGGACGGCGCCGGTGCGCGCATCCAGCCCGTACACCGTCCCGTCGCCCGAGGCGATGGCGGCGATTCCCCCCGCCACTGCCGCCGATGCGTACACCGGCCCGAGCGTGGCGTGCTTCCAGAGGCGCCGACCGGTGCTCGCGTCGAAGGCGTACACCCCGCCGTCCGCGCTCCCCACGATCACCCGCCCCGCATCCACCGTTGGCGACGAGTGGCAGTAGCCCTCGGTGCGCGCCGTCCAGATCTGCGTCCCATCGCTGGTCTGCAGAGCCGTGATGGAGCCGTCCATTGCGTTGGCGAAGAGCACATCGTCCGCCAGCCGCAGGTGCGACATGACGCCGCCGGTGAGGCGCCGCTCCCAGCGTGGGCGGAGCGCGGCATCGGTTCCCGTCACGCGCACGGGGAAGGCACGCTGCGCACCTCCATCGCCCGCGCGCAGCGAGAGGAGGTGTGCGCCCGGCCGTAGCCCGGTCGTCGGGGCGCCCGCGAGCGGGAGCGGGGCCCACGCGCCCTCGTCCCAGCGGAACTCGCGCGCGCCCTCCGCTCGCGTAGGCACGGACGCGCCCGCGCTTACCAGCGACACGCCCACTGCCCACAACGGGCGCGCATCGCGGCGCGGGGCGAGCGGCACGGTCAGGAGCGGGCGAAGCTCGGGCGCCTGCGTCGTGCGGCGGGAGAGGCGCACCTCGCCGGCGGTCCAGTCCACGTCCACGCGCTGGTACGAGCCCTGGTACAGCCCCTTGTTCATCGTCCCGGCGATGCCGTTCCAGTGCCAGAGGAGGTCCTGGTGGCCGTGGCCGTTGAAGACGAGCTTCACATTGTACGGCTCCAGCACGCGCAGCAGGTCGTTCTCGTTGTCCACCATCACCCGGTCGCGCCCCACCCAGTGGTGGGTGAAGACGAAGACGGGCGTCTCGCGCCCAATCCTGCGCAGCTCCCGCTCGGCCCAGCGAAGCTGCCCGCTCTCGAAGTGCCCCCAGTGCGACAGGGGCACCGAGCTGTCCAGCAGGACGAAGCGGCACCCCTTGTGTTCAAAGGAGCGGAACGGCTCGCCGCAGTACTTCGCGAAGATCTGCGGCCCCAGTGGCGACCAGCGCACGTCGTGGTTGCCGGGGATGTGGTGGACGGGAAAGTTCATCCCCGCCAGGACGCGCGCGTACCCGTCGTACTCGCCGCGCCACCCGTAATCGGTCACGTCGCCGCCGTTGACCGCGAAGTCGGGCCGGATGCCGCTCGCGATCTCCTCCATCATCGCCCTGCACTCCCGCTCGTTGCGCCCCAGCGCCACGTGCGTATCCGAAAAGAACGCGAACGAAAACGCGCGCGGCGGCATCGCGAACGACGCCCCCGGCGTGAGCGCGGCTGCAATGCCGGCCTTCAGGAAGTCACGGCGGGTGAGGATCAAGGGCCTACGGGGTTGGATGGGTGGGGTGAACTAGCAGCACGAAGTCCCCTGCTCGTCACGCCAGCCCCGCGGCACGCACAGTAGATCCTTCACTCCGCGCCGGAGTCTGGAGCTACGGAGAGAACAGAGCGGCGCGTCGCTCAGGATGACAAAAAAGGGGGACAGATGCTGCGGTTGTCGAGCCGGCTTCAGCCGCCTTCGCGTGGTTCCAGCCGGGGGATTTATCCCCCGGCGATTCGGCGCCGGCGTCCGCCCGCCACGAGCCTGCGAAGGCAGGCTTCCCGCGGTTGTTGCTGCGGTTTCAACCGCCGGCGCCCCCCCTCAGCCGCCCCCACGCCTCGTGATGATCTCGATGGCGCCGTTCGGGTGCCCGTCTCCGAAGCGCTGCTGGGCGCCGGAGGCGGTGTAGTGGCGGATCAACTCGACGTCGTCCACCGGGATTGAGCGCAGCGACTCGACGGTGCCGAGGCGCTGGCCGTCCAGGTAGGCGAGCACGTCGTCAGGGCCGGAGTACGAGACGCGCGCGCGGCGCAGCGTCGAGGTGTTGCTGCGCTTGCGAAGCCACTCGGGGCGCAGCGCCTGCACCAGCTCCAGCGCGTTGGCGCGGCGCGACGAGCGGATCTCGTCGGTGGTGATCCTGGTGGCGTCGCGGGCGGCCAGGGCGCCGCCGCCGGACTGCGACGCGGAGATGCACGCGCTGGACGCCAGCAGGAGGGCGAGGGTGGCCGCGCGGAGAGGGAGGCGCATACCGGACTCCGGGATGGGGTGCGGAAGGCCGGGCGAGGGCACCCGGCCGGCGGGATGATAATCGCAATACTCACCCGCGCCCGCGCGGGACGCAAGGACCTCAAGGGGCGTAGCGGCCCGCCTCCACCACCTCGCGCACGCGGGCCAGGTCGCCGCCGTACGTGCCCAGCGCCAGCATCAGCTCGATGCGCGACTGCTGGCCCGTCATGTGGTCTGCGAAGATGGCCCCCATCTCCCGCAGCTCGTGGCCGCCGCCGGGATAGGCGTAGGTGTCCAGCACCCGGCCACGCGCCGAGCGCGACGCCACCACCACCGGCCGCCCCGCCTCCACCCAGCGGCGCACGCCGGGAACCACCGCGGGCGGCACGTTCCCCCGCCCCATCGCCTCCAGCACGATGCCGTGCGCGCCGCTGTCCAGCGACGCCTCCACCAGCCGCGAGTCCATCCCGGCCACCACCTTCACCAGGTCGACGAGGGTGACGGGCGACTCCGGCTCCAGCGGCGGTTTGCGCCGGCTCTCGCGGTAGAAGAGGACACGCCCCTTGTCCGTGATCCCCAGCGGACCCCAGTTGGGCGAGCGAAAGGTGCCCGCAGCCTCGGTGTGCGTCTTCACCACCTCCGCGCCCTGCACGATCTCCTCGTCCATCACCACCATGGTGCCACGACCGCGCGCCTCGGGGCTGGCGGCCACCTCCACCGCGCTCATCAGGTTGGCGGGGCCGTCCCAGGAGAGCTCGCTGGAGTTCCTCATCGCGCCCGTGATGACCACCGGGACCCCGGCCGGCATGGAGCGGTCGAGGAGGTACGCCGTTTCCTCGATGGTGTCGGTGCCGTGCATCACCACCACGCCGTCCACCCCGCCCTCCGCGATGGCGGCGAGGATGGCGCGCCGCAGCTCCCACATCCGGTCGATGGTCATGTGCGGGCCAGGATAGCGCCCGAACTCGCGCACCTCCAGCCGCGCCACCTGGTCCACGCCGGGCACGGCCTCCAGGATCTCCGCGCCCGTGAGCCGCGGGACGGCGCCGCCGCTCTCCGCGTCGATTTTCATGGAGATGGTGCCGCCCGTGGCGATCAGCACCACCCGCGGAAGCTTGTCAGCCACAGAGCACGCTCCCGCCGTTGACGTTCAGGATCTCGCCCGTCAGGTGCCGGGCCAGCGGGGAGCAGAGGAAGAGGATCGGCCCCGCGATGTCCTCGGCGGAGGCGATGCGGCGCAGGGGGATGGCGGCTTCGATGCGCGCGCGCCCCTCTCCCGCCATCGGCCCGGCGACCATCTCGGTGTCGATCCACCCCGGCGCCACGCAGTTGACGGTGACGTTGCGCGGGCCGAGCTCCACCGCCACCGACTTGGTGAGGGAGATGACGGCCCCCTTGCTGGCCGCGTAGTCCGCGTGCCCCGCCTCGCCGCGCTGGCCGGCGGTGGACGCCACCAGCACGATGCGCCCTCCGTCGCCGATGCGCGCCGCGGCGAGGCGCACGCAGTGGAAGATGGAGTCGAGGTTGGCGCGCATCGTCCGCGCCCACTGCTCCTCCGCCATCTCCGCGATGGGTACGTCGTCCGGCGGCCACACCCCGGCGTTGCCGATGAAGATGTCCACCCCGCCCAGCTCCTCATGGCAGCGGTCGAAGAGGATGCGCGCCCCCTTCGCCGTCCCCACGTCCGCCGAAGCGGCGAAGGCGCGCACGCCGAGCGCGCGCAACTCGGCCACGACGGACTCCGCCTCGGGGGCACGGCTCAGGTATCCGATCCCCACGTCGGCGCCGGCGCGGGCCAGGAGGA
>DASVVI010000784.1:0-2370 GCA_036386635.1 Longimicrobium sp. | reverse complement strand
TGCGGGGCAAACGGCAACTGCGGTCTCACGCGGAGGCGCGGAGACACGGAGAGAACTCCTCCGCGTCTCTGCGTCTCGGCGTGAGGCAATATTTTCGTGGCCGGTGTCACACGCTAGCGCGGCAGGGGCGCACCCGAACGGACAGCCGGGATCATCTCGAATACGGCGGCTGGCCGCTTCGGACGGTTCTCGTGCGGATTCGTCTGCGGCGCGTTGTGCTCGAATGGGGGGAGACTCCACACTTCCGGTATCGCACCGCGCGCTGATTGAGTCACCGCGGCGTGCAAGCGGACAGTCGAGGCCGCTGCCAGGCGCCGTTGCTCCGGCCTGGAGACCGGCAGGGATTCCAACCCCCTGCCGGGATGCTCGGGGCGCGGGTTCGGGTGGAGGTCCAAGCCCACCCCGCCTGGCAGCGGTTTCCGTTTCGGCTAGCCGGCCATCAGTGCCGTGATGCAGGCCACGTTCACGATGTCGTCGGACGATGCCCCTCGCGACAGGTCGTTGCAGGGGCGGGCGAGGCCCTGCACGATGGGGCCCAGCGCCTCGGCGCCAGCCAGACGCTGCACCAGCTTGTAGGCGATGTTCCCCGCGTCGAGGTCGGGGAACACCAGCACGTTGGCGCGCCCGGCGACCTCCGAGCCGGGTGCTTTGCGGTGCGCCACGGATTCGATCAGCGCCGCGTCCACCTGCAGCTCGCCGTCCGCGGCGATGCCGGGGTAGCGCTCGCGGAAGAGGGCGAGCGCCTGGCGCACCTTGTCCACAGACGGGCCGCCCGCGCTCCCCAGGGTGGAGTACGAAAGGAAGGCGACGCGCGGCTCGTCGCCCACCACGCGGCGGCGAGCATCGGCGGCGGCGGCGGCGATGTCGGCGAGCTGCTCGGCGGTGGGGTCCGGCACCACGCCGGCGTCGGTGAAGGTGAGCACCTCCGCCTCGCCGCGAAAGGGCGGCACGACCATGTAGAACGACGATGACACCGTGCGGATTCCCGGCGCCGGGCCGACGGCCCAGAGCGCGGCGCGGATCACCTCGCCCGTCGCGTTCACAGCGCCCGCTACCGAGCCCTCCGCCTCCCCCATGGCCACTATCAGCGCGGCGAAGAGGAGCGGCTCGCCCGACTGGCGGAGCGCTTCCTCCTCCGTCATCCCCTTCGCGCGGCGGCGCTCGTGCAGGTGCGCAGCGAGGGCCGGGCGGCGAGGATCGGTGGCGGGGTCGGCGACTTCCACCTCCACACCCATCCGCTCCAGGTCCGCCGCCGTCAGCTCGCCGCCGATCACGACGGGCTTCGCCAGCCCTTCGCGCGCGATGCGGGCGACCGCCTCCAGCGTGCGCGCGTCGGCGCCCTCGGGAAAGACGAGGCGGCGCGGGTGGGCGCGGGCGCGATCGCGGACCCCCTCCAGGAAGCTCACGACGCCGCGCGCGCCCTCACCCGCCGCAGCACCGCGGGCGAGAGGAAGGGCGCCACGTCCCCACCCAGCGCCGCGATCTGGCGGACCAGGGTGGACGAAACGTGCGCGTGCAACGGGTCAGCGGGAAGGATCACCGTCTCGAGGGTGGGGAGAAGGCGGCGGTTCATCACGGCCATCTGCGACTCGTACTCCCAGTCCACCCCACCGCGCACGCCGCGCACCACCAGCGATGCTCCCCGGGCGCGCGCGAAGTCCACCAGCAGCCCCTGGAAGGCGGCGGCCTCCACGCGCGGCTCGTCGTGGAAGGCTTCGCGGATCATCTCCACGCGCTCCTCCACGGTGAACATCCCCTGCTTCGCCGTGGTGGGCGAGTGCGAGACGGCCACCACCACGCGGTCGGCGAACGACAGCGCCCGGCGCACGACGTCTTCGTGGCCGAGCGTCAGCGGATCGAACGATCCGGGGCACAGCGCGATGCGCGGGTCGCTCATTCGGGGGCGGGGATGAAGGTGAGCGCGGTGTCGCCATAGCGGCGCGTGCGGGCGCCGGGGAGCTCCGGGATCTCGTCGTTGCGCCCGTGCTCGATGCACAGCAGCCCCGCGAACGGCACGGCCGCGAACGCCTCCGCCAGCGCCGCGGCGAATCCCTGCGCGTACGGCGGATCGGCGAATGCCACGTCGAAGGCGCCCGCCTCCAGCCCGGCGACGTACTTGATCGCGTCCGCGCGCACGACCTCGGCGCGGGCGGCGGCGGCGAGGGCGGTGAGATTGGCGCGCAGGCTCTGGAGGGCGGATGGTGCCTGCTCCACGAACGTCGCGTGCGCGGCGCCGCGGGAGAGCGCTTCCAGCCCCAATGCGCCGCTCCCGGCGAACAGGTCGAGCACGCGCGCCCCGTCGAGGTACGGGTCGACGGCGCTCATCCACGCCTCGCGGACGCGGTCGGTGGTCGGCCGTGTGGCGCGTCC
>DASVVI010000783.1:0-2636 GCA_036386635.1 Longimicrobium sp. | reverse complement strand
GCAGAAAGTCCCGCGTGCGGCTCGTGAATCCGCGCCGGCGGCTCTCTCAGGATGACAAAAAAAGGGCAGCAGCCTGGGCACGGCCCATTTTTGTCATCCTGAGCAACGCGCCACTCCATCCTCGCCCGTGCCCCAAACCCCTGGCGCGGAACGAAGGATCTGCTGCGCGTGCCCGGAGACTCGTGGGCACCGGCCGTCCTCCCGCCTCGCCGGCTAGATCCTTCGCTCGCCGCAGAAAGTCCCGCGTGCGGCGCAGGAATCCGCGCCGGCGGCTCCCTCAGGATGACAAAAAAAGGGCAGAATCCTGGGCACGGCCCATTTTTGTCATCCTGAGCGACGCGCCTCTCCGTCCTCGCCCGTGCTCCAAACTCCTGGCGCGTAGCGAAGGATCTACTGCGCGTGCCCGGAGACTCGTGGGCGCCTGCCGTCCTCCCGCCTCGCGGGCTAGATCCTTCGCTCGCCGCAGAAAGTCCCGCGTGCGGCGCATGCATCCGTGCCGGCGGCTCTCTCAGGATGACAAAAGGGGGGTGCCCCCGATGCCGAGTAAAGCGCACTCACGCACTAACGCACTCACGCACTGCCGTTCACTCCGCAACGCGTCACCATTCTTGCTCTGCCATCCAACCAAGCAGTCCCACCCTCACGGCGGCGGGAGAACGGAATGGCGCGGATCGACGGAGTGGCGGGGCAGGCGGGCGCGGCGGCGCGGGACGCGGCGCGCGAGGCGGGGCCCTGGGTGGAGCGGCTGGCGCGGATGGGGTACGCCGCGCGGGGCGTCGTCTACGTGATCCTGGGGATCATCGCCGCGCAGGCCGCGCGCGGGGAGCGCGGCGCGGCGGACCAGCGGGGCGTGTTCGGCGAGATCATGCAGCGGCCCGGCGGCAAGTTCATGCTGGGCCTGGTGGCGGTGGGGCTGCTGGGCTACTCCCTGTGGCGCTTCGTGGAGGCCGGCATCAACCCCGAGCACGACGGCGCCGGCAAGCGCGCCCTCTTCGCCATCAGCGGCGTCATCCACGTCGGGCTCGCCCTCTCCGCCATCCGCATGGCGTTGGGGTCGTCATCGGCCAGCAGCGGCGGCAACAGCGGCGCCGCGTCGTGGACGGCCACGGTGATGGAGGCGCCCGGCGGACGATTCCTGGTGGGAGCCGTCGCGCTGGGGATCGCGGCGTACGGGGTCGCGCAGCTGGTGCAGGCGTACAAGGCGAAGCTCGACAAGCAGCTCGACCTTTCGCCGCTCAGCGCGGGCGTGCGCACGTGGGCGGTCCGCGCGGCGCGGGCGGGGCTGGCGGCGCGCGGCGTGGTCTTCCTGGTGGTCGGCTTCTTCCTCCTGCAGGCCGCACGGCACAGCAACCCCGGCGAGACCCGCGGCCTGGGCGGCGCTCTCGACGCCCTGCACGACACCGCGTACGGCGCCTGGGTGCTCGGCCTGGTCGCGCTGGGGCTGGTCGGCTACGGCATCACGCAGCTCCTCAAGGCGCGCTACCGCCGCATCAAGCCAGCCTGACCATCATGTCGATTCCCTCGCCCCCTGTTCGACGCTACCATTAGACGGGGCGAGGACCCGGCATCTACCCAACCGAGCGGAGAGGCAAGAGCATGTCAGACGCGATGCATGTGGAGCTGACGAAGGAGCACCAGTGGCTGGAGCAGATGGTGGGCGAGTGGACCTGTGAGATGGAGGCCGAGATGTCCCCCGGCGGCCCTACCGACACCCACAAATCCAGCGAGACCGTTCGCTCGCTCGGCGGCGCCTGGGTGGTGTGCGAGGGCGAGATGGGGAGCGGCAGGACGCTGATGGCGCTGGGCTACGATCCGGCCAAGAGTCGCTTCGTGGGGAGCTTCATCGGCTCGATGATGACGAACCAGTGGGTCTACGAGGGCGAGCTCGATGAGTCCGGCAACGCGCTGGTGCTCTCGACCCGGGGGCCGAGCGTCGAGGACGGCAGCATCACCGACTACCGTGATACCATCGAGATCCGCGCCCCGGACCACCGCGTCCTCACCTCCAGCTACCGCCTGGCAAGCGGCGAGTGGACGCGGTTCATGACTGCGCATTATCGGAGGGTGTAGGTGCAACGGGGGCGGGCCCCCTCCCCCGCTCGTTCCTCGCGGCCCCTCCCCCAAAACAGCCTGGGGGAGGGGCGTTTGGCATGTATTCGTGCCGGTGGCGGGGTGCGGCGCGGGGGCGGGCACGGGCAGACACGCGGGGCGGCCCCTACAGGTTTGGGTGCCGAGGGGCGGGGGTCGGGCGCGCGGGCGAGGGTGCTGGGCGTGACACGGGCGCGATGAATCGCGCCCCTACCGTATCTGCACGCGTGGCAACAACATACGCCCCCTCTCTCGATAACAGAGGGCGGAGCCCTCTCCTGTTATCGGGAGAGGGGGCAGCGAGGAACGAGCGGGGGTGAGGGCCCTACACCGCCCCTCGCACCTCCGCCCGCAACGCCGCGAACTCCGCATCCCCCACCACCGGCACGGCGCCCGCCGTCGAGATCTCGTCGTCGAGCGCCACCCAGCTCACGCAGCCCTCGTAGCCGATCGTGTTCGGGATGACGATGGGCTCGGGGAGAACGTAGGCGCGCACCAGGATGACGTGCAGGTATGGCCGGCCCTTGTACTCGAAGCGCGACCGCACC
>DASVVI010000782.1:0-7093 GCA_036386635.1 Longimicrobium sp. | reverse complement strand
CGAGGACGGTGCCGCGCGTCGCTCAGGATGACAAAGGGGTGGATTCACCCGGCACGGGTGAAGACAGCGTCGTGGATGGTCTGGGAGCCGTCCGCCGTGTGCTCGGTGAGGGTCGCCTCCATGCGCTGGGGGGAGGTGACGACGGCGCGCAGCTCGATGTCGCGGCCGCCCAGGATCATGCGGCCGGTGCTCACGACGGCGTCCTGGGGGCCGCTCCGGGCGCCGCGGACGTAGGCGTCGACGGTCACGTAGCCGCTCGGGCGCCGCTGCTGGGCGGTCCACCGGGTGTAGAGGGAGCCCTCCAGGTCGGCCACGACTACCGTGAAGTCGGTCAGCGAACCGACGATGGCCGAGGAAGACCAGAGCCCCGCCAGGTCCACCCACGCGTCATGGGGTACCGGGCCGGCTGCCTTCTTCGGGGGAGGAGCCGCGGCCGGTTTGGGAGCCGGCGGAGGAGCGACAGCGGCTGGCGGCGGCGTTGCGGGTGGCTCGGCGGCAGGGGAGGTCGGCTGGGCGCGCCACTTCGCGAGCGCCTCGCGGATCTCGGTGAACGAGTCGTCCAGCGCGTCGTCGTCGGACTGCACGGCGGCGGCGAGACGGGCGAACGCGCCGCGCATGGGGGCCGGTACCTTGAGCGTGATCATCTCCAGGCCGCGGGCTCGCTCGCGGGCCCGGAAGTTCGCCTGGCGCTTGCGTGCGGCTGCCCGTTGCGCGGCGCGCCTTGCCGCTTCCACGTCCGTCGGATCGCTCGACATCGTCACTCCGGGAGTGAGCGGTTACAAGTTATGCCAGGTTTCCAATAGTTAAGTGATCGGGTGCCTTCGTCGCAAGGGTAACGATCGCGATTGCGTGATAAGTGATTGATCAGTTCCGAAGTCGGCCAGGCGCCTGTTCCGATTCGGGAACGGAGGGATGTTCCCTGGCGGGAACACGGACCCTGGTTCCCGGCGTGAGGAAATGTGCAAACGGCGGCGGCACAACAGGTTGCGCGACGTGGGCCAAACGGTGCGCATCTTGTATGACTCTTCCGCGCCGGTCCCACCCGCGGCCCGCACATCCTTCCGCCCGGCCCCTCGGTACTGAGTAAGCCTCTGCCTATGTCTGCGAGACTCCGAACCATCCTGTTCACCGTGGCGTTCGCGCTGCTGGCCTTCGCGCCCGGCGCGTGGGCCGCGCCAGGCGTGTCGGTGGCCATGGTGAGCAGCCCACGGCTCACGCTGGACAGCAACAGCCCCTGCACCGGGCCCCAGGCCGCGTACGTATCCTTCCAGGTCACCAACACCTCCGGCGCGACGCAGACGAACCTGCGCAGCGTCATCTCCGGTTTCGCGGGAGGAATCGCGCTGGCGGGCGGGCAGGCCGCCGACCAGTGGATCGGTACGCTGGCGCCGGGCGCGTCCAGGACGCTGTGGTGGTTTGTCAGCTATCCGTGCTCCTTTGGGATCAGCAACGCGCTGGTGGTCTCGGTGAGCGACAACACCGTGGGCTCCACCACCGGCATCGGCACGGTCACCACCAGCAGCATGATCAGCGCCCAGGCGGGCGGCATCGTGAACACGGCGACGCTGGGCGCGGGCGCGGTGGTGGGGCAGACGATCACGATGGACGTGTCGTACGACTTCGGCGGCGCCAGCGCCAACGACACGTACAACCTGCAGCCGGCGGGCAACAGCGCCTTCAGCGGCGGGTGCTTCCAACTGACTCGCACCACGATCGTGTCGTCCAACGTCCCCGCGGTACCGGTGGGCCGGGAGAACCAGCAGTACTTCACGGCTACGGCGAACGCCTCGGGGAACGGGTACACCATCGTCATTCGGTATTACTTCAAGTACCTGTGCGCGGGGGTCACCACGTTGGCGAGGCCGTACTCCAACCAGACCAGCGGCACGCAGCTCAAGTACTCGTCCAACTATCAGAACTTCGCGGGCGGGGTGGGCATCAGCTATCCGGGCGCCACCAACCCGTTCACCGTCACCAAGTCCGTCACGCCGACCGCGGTCGCGTCCGGCAGCACCGTGACGTACACCGTCGTCATCTCCAACCCGTCTTCCTACGCGTCCGAGGCCGACTCCATCGTCGACGTGCTCCCCGCTGGGGTGGTCTTCGGCGGGATCGCGGCGGGGAGCCAGGTCACCACGGGCGCGCCCGCCTCCGGAAGCACGGGGACGATCATCTTCCGGGGTACCCAGCCGACGCCGTACACCATCCCCGCGCAGGGATCGCTGACGCTCAAGTACACCGCCACCATCGCGGCCGCGGGCCAGTACACGAACAGCGTCAAGGCGGTTACTGGGGACACGCAGCTCGGCCAGACCGCTTCGGCCACCGTGACGGTGGGCACGGCGAACCTCTCGGTCACCAAGACGGGGCCCGACTCGGTGGTGGTGAGCGACACCATCAAGTACGTCCTCACCGTTCAGAACCTGGGGCCGGAGCGAGGATACGGCGTCATACTGAGCGACACCTTGCCGGTAGGCGTGACATTCGTGCGCGCCACGCGCACCCCCACGCTGGTGGGACGGGTGCTCACCTGGCCGTCGCTCGCGTCGCTCGACGTGGGGGTGGCGCGGACGGACACGGTGGTGGTGGTGGCGCCGGCGGCGCTGGGGTCGGTGGTGAACGTGGGAGCCGCCTCCTCCAGCAGCTACGACAACGACGCGACGAACAACAACGGCACCTCGTCGGGGTCGCGGGTGACGACGACGATGAAGTCCTCGATCTCCGTGACGCCGGACGGGCTCGTCTCGCCGACGCCGCGGCTGCCGGGCGGCGCGTACGGGCAGGCGTTCAACGTGCAGAACCTGTCGCCGGCATCGGGGACGTACTCCCTGTCGCTGCGCACGACCGCGAGCGGCGCCGCATCGGTGTTCATCGCGGTGGACAGCGTGACGGGCCCGGGGATCGCGACGCCGGCCTCGTACGCCACCGCCACGGTGCCGCTGGCCGGACGCACGACGACGGTCTACACCGTGTGGTACCGCGTGCTCGCGGGCGACACGGCGGTGAACACGCAGTTCCTGAGGGCGCGCGCCGTGAGCGACACGCTGCTGCGCGACGACGGCTACGCCGAGGTGCGGCGCGTGCGGCCGGTGCTGACGCTCAGCAAGACGGTGTCGCCCACCGGCACCCTGGCATCGGGAACGGACCTCACCTACACGCTCAAGATCGCCAACGTGGGCGAGTACGCGGCGCGCTCCGTGACCGTTACCGACTCGGTGCCCACGCAGGTGATGTTCAAAGTGGGGAGCGTTTCGCAGTCGCTGCCGTCCGGGCTGACCGCCGCGGTAGCCTACCGCGACAGCACCGGGGCGGCGATCACACCGGGCGGGAACGTTGCGTGCATGGTGGCCGGCGGCTACGACAGCTGCGTGCGGCGGATCGTGTGGACCCTGTCCGGCGACCTCCCCGCGGGCGCATCCCTCTCGGACGGGCAGTTCGCCTTCATAGCGCGAATAAAATGAACCCCACCCCCGTGCTACCGGCCACGGACGTGACGCAGACGCGCGGCGGCGAGAGCGAGAGCTCTCCGCGCGCGCTCTGCGTTTCCGTGCGTCCGCGTGGCAGGTGGGTGCGGGTGGCGCTCGCCCTGGCGCTGGCGGCGGGCGCGGTGGGGAGCGCGGCGGCGCAGGAGGAGAGCGAGGCGGGAGACACGGTGGTGCAGGAGGAGAGCGGGGCGGGGCACACGGCGCTGGTGGACGTGGGGATCCACACCGGCGGGTCGTACACCACCGACTGGTTCACCACTCCGGGCGTGGAAGGCGAAGAGGGCTGGGACCCGGGGTACGCGCCGACCTTTGGCGCGTTCGCCCAGCTCTGGCTGGACCCGCGCTTCGGGGTGAGGGTCCAGGGGACGTATCTCCCGGAGAACCTCCCCAAGCAGGGCGGGCTCGACCAGAGCACGCGCGTCGTCAACAGCTACCTGTACGACGTAGACCTGGTGCTGCGTCCGTTCATCCTCTCCACGCCCAACACGCTCCTGCAGACGGTCTACCTCTACGTGGGTGCCGGCGGCTACACGGCCGACATCGGCGACTTCATGGCGCCCGGCGATGAAGGGGCGTGCATCCCCCACGAGTCGTGGACGCCGGCGGGTGTCTGCGTCTCCATCGACCCGGATTACTCCACTACGGGGATGGCGGTGGCGGGGGCGGGGATCAGCCTGGCCCGCGTTACCGATGACGTAGAGGCATTCGGCGAAATCGCCGTGCACGCGTACGACTCGCCCGCCCACGTGGCGGACGGCGCCGCGGGAGAGGACCGCCTGACGTTCACTCCCCGCGCCGTCATCGGGCTCAAGGTCGGCCTCGGCCGTCGCGCGACGCCGGCCGCCCGGCGCGTCCCTCCCCCGGCTCCGCTCCCCGCGCCGCAACCGCCCGCCCCCGAGCCGACCGCGCCTGAGCCCGTGACGCCGCAGCTCGAGCAGATTCAGGTGTGCGTTATCAGTAACGGTACGCTGGCGGATGTGGCCGCGCAGCGAGACCCCGTCTCGGGCGACACCACCGTCGCGGGGCAGCCGTTCACCGCGGCGCTTCCGCAGAGCGAGTCCGCGGCCTCCGCGCCCTGGTTCGTCACGGACGAGCCGGTGACGTTCGGCGGGCGGCGCTTCGTGAAGTTCGGCCTGCCGCGCCTGCTGCGCGCAGGTGACGTGGTCAGGGTCGGTGAGTTCCGCGGGGTGGGCGTCTTCGCCGAGCCCAACGTGCGGCGGACGGAGGTCATCTACCTCCCCACCGGCTCCGGTTGCGAGCTCCAGCCGTACCAGCTCGAAGTCAAGGTAGGCGCGGTCCGCGGGTAGCCCTTCCAGTCGAGTTGTGCCCAAATGGGAACGTCCCCCGTTCCCGTTTGGGCACACGTTCCTTGCCGGAACCTCCTCCGCTCTCCCCTAAGTGACTGGTTGGCAATGATTTACGGCGGCGGGCGCCACGGCCCGCTGCTTGTAATAGGAGTACACGTGCGAACTCCCATTCGCACGCCGGGCCGGACCATGAACGACACGCTTCATGGGGCCCCGCGGAAACACCAAAAGAACACACTCACCGGTCCGCGACGGACCGATCTCATCCCTAAAGGCGAGGTTCTCCATGAAGTCGATCGCACGCCTCCTGGTGCTGCTTGCCCTTGCCGCCGCTCCCGCAGCGGCGCAGCAGCCCGCCGCGCCCGGCCCGCTTCGCGTCACCGCGCAGAACCGCACGGCGATCGAGCTGGCCGCCCGCGGCACGCCGCGCGGCGACGACCGCGTGCGGCCGGGCGACGTGGTGCGTTACCGCATCGCCTTCACCAACCCGCAGCGTACGCCGGTTCGTCCGGTGCTCGCGAACCCCATCGCGCCGGGGATGGCCTTCGTGGCCGGCTCGGCGCGGACTGCCCGCACGGACGCGCGGGCTGAGTACTCCATCGACGGGGGGAAGACCTTCTCCGTCCAGCCGATGGAGACGGTAGTCGTGGACGGCCGGCAGGTGCAGCGCGCCGCCGCGCCGGAGAAGTACACGCACGTGCGTTGGACCGTCGGCGGTTTCGTGGCTCCCGGGGCCACGGTCGTCGCGGAGTTCGATACCCGCTTCGGGGGCTCCGCTCCCGAGCGGCGGTAATCCCATCCCATCCCATCCCCACTCCCCAGTCCAAGGTCACAGGAGATGAACAAGACTCTGCGGCGGGTAGCCCTTGCGGGGCTGCTGCTCGCCCCGTTCGCGGCCAGGCCCGCTCACGCCCAGGTAACGCCGACCCCCGAAGGGACGACGATCACCAACACGGCGAGCGCGACCTGGACCGACGCGAACGGCAACACGTACTCGCCGGCCACGGCCAGCGTCAGCGTCCTGGTCGGCTTCAAGGCCGGGCCGGACGTGCAGTCGCCGGCGTCGGTGACCCCCTCCTCGCCCAGCACGGGCAACGAGATCGGGTTCACCATCGTCAACACTGGTAACGGTATCGACAGCGTGACGGCCTCCACCACGGCGGCCAGCGGCGTGACGATCACCGGCTACAAGATCGGCAGCACCACCTACGCGACTCTCTCGGCGCTGAACGTGGCGCTGGCCAGCACGCCGATCTCGGCGGGGAGCAGCATCGTGGTAACGGTGGTCTACACGGTGGCGCCGGGCCAGGGTGGCCAGACGATCCCCGTGTCGCTTACCGCGACCTCGCGGCGCACGCCGGCGGCGACGGGCGGCAGCGACAGCTCCACCACCAACGTGATTCCGGGAGTCTCCGCGTCGGTCGTGGTGACGCCGGACGGCGGCACGGTGGACCGGCTTCCCAGCGGCACGGGGCCGACCACGTACACCGAGACCTTCACCGTCCAGAACACCGGCAACCGCTCGGACACGTTCTCGCTCTCGGCCTCGGCCGGCAGCATCGTGAGCATCGTCTCGGTAAACGGCGTGGCCGGGACCGGCGGTTCCGTAACGCTCGCCGCGGGCGGCTCCACCACGGTGGACGTGGTCTACACCGTCTCCAACAGCGCCGTCGCCGGTGCCACGGAGAGCCTGGTGCTGACGGCGACCTCCGGCAACGACAACACCAAGAGCGATCCGGGCAACCGGATGGTTCGCGTGGTCCGCGCCGCGATCAGCATGACCAAGGAAGCGTACATGGATGACCAGACCACGGTGATCGGCGGGCCCGCGTCCACCGACCGCGTGACTCCGGGGCAGTACATCCAGTACAAGGTGACCGTCACGAACACCGGCGGCGCCGCGGCGACCCTCACGGGCACGGGCTATGGCATCACCGACGCGCTGCCCAGCCAGGTGACGTACGTCTCCACGTCGTCGGATGCGGCGGGGTGGACGATCACGGAGAGCAGCGGCACCGTGAGCGCGGCGCTCACCGGTACGCTGGCGCCGGGCGCGACGCGGTACTTCTGGATTCGCGTGCGGGTCAAGTAGTCAACCGACGATCTGATCACGTAAACAGGAACCGATCCGAATGTCCTTCACTGGCACTCTCACCCGCATGGTCGCCCGCGACCCGAGCCGGACCCGCTGGGTCCGCCGGGCCCTGGCCGCCGCATGGGTGGCCGGCCTGGCAACCGTGGGAGCGCCCAGCGCCGCCACGGCCCAGGCCGGGGACACGGTCCTCGTGGTCAACCGCGTTT
>DASVVI010000781.1:0-8514 GCA_036386635.1 Longimicrobium sp. | reverse complement strand
AGTTTCGGAAATCCTCAGCAGCGTGGTTCCTGGTGTCTGCGGAGTTTCGGCTGTACCTGCAGAAGGGCGGTATCAGTTTGTACAGTTCGACGAGGTGGGTTCTAACCCCGGCACGCAGGTGTCCTTCTCTGGGATGAGTATGTCCGAAGGAACACTGCGGGTTCTCGGCTTCCTGCTCGCCGTCTATCAGCCACACATTCCTTCTGTCCTGATTATCGAGGAACCAGAGGCAAACATCCATCCGGCCGCAGCGGAAGTAGTCACCTCCGTCCTCGTGGATGCCTCGCACAGATCGCAGGTGCTGATTACGACTCACAGCGCTGAGACGCTGGACCACGACGATCTGTCCGACGACGTGTTCCGCGTAGTTGTCAAGGATAACGGCCGGACCACAATCGCGCCCGTTGCGCTCGCGGCGCGAGAAGCGATCCGGGAGCACCTGTACTCACCGGGCGAACTCCTTCGCATTAATGAACTTGGGGCGGACCTAGACGCTGCCAAGCAGATGGCTGAGAGGATGGACGTATTCGGCCCGCCCGTCCAGCGCATAGGTGAGGCAGCCTGACGTGTCCATCATCAGCATCGTGGAGGGATTCGCCGAAGTCTCATCCGTTCCCGTCCTGCTCCGCCGATTGGGGGTCGAACCGGCAACACCCTTCCGAGTGCATCGCAATCTCTTCGTGAAGCCGGGGGAGTTAGAGCGTACGCTTCGCCTAGCGACGCGTGCGCGTGCAGACCCATCAGCGGTGCTCGTGCTCTTGGACGCGGACGACGATTGTCCCGCGCAACTCGCCCCGGCCCTGCTCGCACGCGCCCGGGCGGTGACCAGCCTCCCGGTTTCGGTCGTGTTCGCCGTGCGCGAAATCGAAGCCTGGTTCCTCGGCGGAATCGAATCGCTTCGCGGCTATCGCGGAATAGCCGCGGACGCGGTATGGACGGACGATCCCGAACGGCCTCGTGGGGCGAAAGGCCGCGTGGAGGAGATGATGAGCGGGCGCGGTTACGTGGATCGTGCCGACCAGCCTGCGCTCATGGCGAAGCTCGACATTGCGGCCGCGCGCCTTCGTTGCCCCTCGCTCGACAAGCTGCTGCGCGATTTGGAAGGTTTCGGATTGATCGGATGAATCGCGATTCAGACGGCGCGCCCCTCGTACGCTTCGATTCGTTCGATCCGTTGCGGGGGGCGCGCTCGTTCCGCTTCGGCGGGTTTCAGCGCGTCGTGCGGGCGGATCACGTGGACGACGTGCTGCGCGTGCTCGCGGAGGTGGAAGCGGCGACGGAGGCGGGGCTGCACGCGGCGGGCTTCGTGGCGTACGAGGCCGCTCCCGCGTTCGATGCCGCGCTGACCACCCGCCCCCCCACCCACCGCCTCCCCCTCGCCTGGTTCGCGCTCTTCTCCAGGCGCGACGAGACCGATCCGGACGAGGCACCGCACGGACAATTCGAGTTGGGTGACTGGGAGGCCGCCACCCCGGAGCCCGCGTACCTCCAGCGCGTGGGTGAGATCCGCGAGCTGATCGCAGCGGGCGACACGTACCAGGTCAACTATACCCTCCGCCTGCGCGCGACCTTTGGCGGCGACCCCGTGGCGCTGTACGACCGCCTCGCGCGTGCGCAGCGCTCCGCCTTCTGCGCGTATCTGGAGGTGGACGGCAGCGCCATCATCTCCGCATCGCCCGAGCTCTTTTTCGGTTGCCGCGACGGCGAGCTGGTGATGCGGCCGATGAAGGGCACCCGCCCCCGCGGCCGCTTTCCGTCCGAAGACGCGGCGCTGGCGGCGGAGCTGCTCGCATCGCCCAAGGAGCGGGCGGAGAACCTGATGATCGTGGACCTGCTGCGGAACGACGCGGGGAGGGTGGCGGAGCCCGGAAGCGTGCGCGTGGAGCGCATGTTCGAGGTGGAGCGCTACGAAACCGTCCACCAGCTCACCTCCACCATCCGCGCCCGCCCCCGCGCCGGCTCGCGCCTCACCGACATCTTTCGCGCGCTCTTCCCCTGCGGCAGCGTGACCGGAGCGCCCAAGGTGCGGACGATGCAGATCATCGCGGACGTGGAGGACGAGCCGCGCGGCGTGTACTGCGGCGCAATCGGGTTCGCGTCGCCGGGGGAGGCGGTGTTCAGCGTGGCGATCCGCACGGTGGTGGTGGAACGCGATGCGGGGCGCGCGGAGCTGGGGGTGGGGAGCGGGATTACCTGGGACTCGGATGCGGCGGCGGAGCACCGCGAGTGCCTGGACAAAGCCGCCTTCACCCATCGCGCGCCGAACGACTTCCGCCTCCTCGAAACGCTGCTCTACGAGCCCGGCGCGGGCTTCTTCCTGCTGGACGGGCATCTGCGGCGGCTGGAGGAATCGGCCGCCCACTTCGGCTTCCGTTTCGACCGTCGCGAGATCATCCGCGCGCTCCACAGCGGCCTGGGGACGAACGGACCGCGACGCGTGCGGCTCCTCCTGGATCGCGCCGGAGAAGCCGTCGTAGAGACATCCGCGCTGGACCGCATGCCGTCGCCGGTGCGCATCGGGATCGCGCCGGCGCCGGTGGACAGCCGCGACGCGCTCCTCTTCCACAAGACGACGAACCGTGCCGCTTACGACACCCGCCGCGCTTCCCGCCCCGACTGCGACGACGTACTCCTGGTGAACGAGCGCGGCGAGCTGACGGAATCCACCCTCGCCAGTCTCGTCCTCCGCCTCGACGGCGCGCTCTGGACGCCGCCGCTCACATGCGGCCTCCTCCCCGGCGTCTTCCGCGCCCACCTCCTGCACCGCGGCGACATCCGCGAGCGCGTCCTGCACCCCGCCGACCTGCACCGCGCCGACGGGATCTACCTGATCAACTCCGTCCGTCGCTGGCGCAGGGCGGAGTGGGCGGCCTGATCGCCAAAGGCAACAAAAACGCGGGCTCCTCTGTCCGAGCCCCGCTGTCCCGTTACCTCCAGCGATGCTCGTTCGCGGGCCAGGTCCAGACTACCGGCTTCCCGTCCACCGTGCCGATGATGTCACCCCAGTCGTTGATGAGGCTGGCCCGGCTGATGTTGCCGCCCATCTCCGGGAGCCGCTCCATCCCCGTCTCCTTGCGCCAGACGAAGGCGTGCAGGTCGCTGGTGCCCACCACCTCTCCGTGCGTGTTGACGTCCGCGGCCTCGGTTCTGCCCTGGCCCCCAAAGGAGCCCAGGTCGATCATCCCGTCCTGCGGCGTCCAGAGGAAGCCCCACATCTGGGCGGCACGCCGGTCCGCCGGGTGTCCCGACCAGCCGACGACCCAACCCCGGTCGTTGATGGCCTCTGCCCAACTCCAGGTATGCTCCGGGCGCAGGGTGCCCAGCTCCACCCTCTCGTGGGTCCACGCCTTCCACACGATGGCGCGCGCGCTGGGCGTTTGCCCCTCGGGCGCCGCATTGTAGAAGCCCGCGATGTCGCCCGCGAGGTTGATGTCCATCGCGACGCTGCTGACCGGGTCCAGCGCCTTCATCCCGAAGCAGGGAGTCCAGAAGTAGGAGCGGTCGCCGGAGGTGCCCACCACCCATCCCAGGGCGTTCATGGCCAGCGCCGACTCCGTGCCGGGCTGGGCTCCGGGCGTCCCGATCTCCACCACCTTGCCCCCCGGCTCGCGCCGCACCACCCTGTCCCCGCTCATGCCTGCCACGTAGCCCTCGGAGTTGATGTCGCCCCCGAACAGGCCGTAGCGCCCCAGCCAGAAGATGCGGGACTCGACGCCGGACACCGGCTGTGTGCCGCCCTGCTTGCTGTGGATCACGGTCTCCGATCCCCTCGTTCCCAGCACCACCGCTTCGTTGGTGAGGGCGACGGGGTCGATGGGCAACGGGATCATAATGCGCGGACTGTCCATCCGGCTGTAGCGCGGGGGCGATGGCGCGAGCGTCGCGCGGTACGACTTGGCCTGGCAGGTCGCTCCCGGATCGACTGCCGCCGTAGGGTTGTCGGTGCACGCCGCCAGCGCGAAGCAGGCGGCGAGCGCGAGGCGCACGCGTTTCATCTCGACTCCGGGAGGGCACTGCTCAGCCGTTGTGACCGCCCTTTGCGGCCACCGATCGGCACACCCGATGAGGCAACGAGCGTGCCGCTTTGGACGAAAGTGCTCCCTGCGGTGGTAACAGAGCCGTCCAGCCGCACGTGGTCAGCGCCACCCGATCAACCGGCTGCACCAGACGCTGACCTCCTTCGCACGCGCATGGGCGGCGGGGCGCCATGCGGGGTATTTGTTTGATGTGATCAACTCTTCCCTTGTTTTTGTCATCCTGAACGACGCGCCGCTCCGGCCTCTCCCCGGAACCGCACTCTGGCGCGGAGTGAAGGATCTACTGCGCGTGTTGAGGGGATGGCGAGTCGACGCGGTCCTCGTGCCACGCCGGCTAGATCCTTCGGTTGCCGCCCGGAGAGTGGGGTGCGGCGACCTTTGGTGAGGCGGCTCCCTCAGGATGACAAAATGGGGGGAGCCGGCTCGGGAAGCCCCTGGAGGTAAACAACCCCCTGTCATCCTGAACGACGCGCCGCTCCGGCCTCTCCGCGGAACCACACTCTGGCGCGGAGTGAAGGATCTACTGCGCGTGTCGAGGGGACCGCAAGTCGACGCCGACCTCTTGCCGCGCAGGCTAGATCCTTCGGTTGCCGCCCGGAGGGTGGGGTGAGGCGGCCTTTGGTGAGGCGGCCCCCTCAGGATGACAAAAGGGAGGAGGGGCTTGGGGAAGCCCCCTGGAGGTAACCAAACCCCTGTCATCCTGAACGACGCGCCGCTCAGGCCTGTCCGCGGAACCATGCTCTGGCGCGGAGTGAAGGATCTACTGCCCGTGTCGAGGGGACCGCGAGTCGACGCCGACCTCTTGCCGCGCAGGCTAGATCCTTCGGTTGCCGCCCGGAGGGTGGGGCGAGGCGGCCTCTGGTGAGGCGGCTCCCTCAGGATGACAAAGGAAATGAGACAACACGATTACTACGTGTACATCCTCGCGAGCCGCTCGCGGACCCTGTACGTTGGGGTCACGCGCGATCTCGTGAGGCGAGTGTACCAGCATCGCCAGCAGGTCCTGTCGGCGTTCACCGCGCGGTACGCGGTGACCCGGCTGGTGTACTTCGAGCACACGAACGACATCCGGGCGGCGATAGAGCGCGAGAAGGAGATCAAAGGCTGGAAACGTGCAAGGAAGCTCGACCTGATCGAATCGCTGAACCCGCGTGGGCGGAGCTCGCGCCAACTCTGGAACACGGCATCAGATGAAACGCGCCCGACACACCGTAGCGCCACTCCTGATACTCTGCGCGCTGGCCTCCGCGTGCTCGCCGGCGTACCTGGTGCGTGCGAGCTGGGAGGAGGCCAAGATCCTGGCCCGGCGCAAGCCGATCGCGCGGATCGTCGCGGACCCGGCCACGGATGCGGAGACGCGGCGCAAGCTCGTGCTGGTGCAGGAGGCGCGGCTATTCGCGCGCGACTCGCTGGGGCTGGAGGCCGGCGACAGCTACACCCTCTTCGCGCGCGTCCGCTCGGACACGCTGGCGATGGTGCTGTCGGCGGCGCGGCAGGACACCTTTCAGGCGCACACCTGGTGGTTCCCCATCGTGGGGCGGGTGCCGTACAAGGGGTACTTCGACCCTGAAGACGCGGAGAAGGAGGCGCGGCGGCTGGAGCGGAAGGGCTTCGACACGTACGTTCGGCCGACCAGCGCGTTCAGCACGCTGGGGTGGTTCAACGACCCGCTCCTCTCCACGCTGCTGCGATACGACGACGTGTCGCTGGGGAACACGGTGGTGCACGAGATCGTCCACAACACCTACTTCGCGCCAGGGCAGGCGGCGTTCAACGAGAGCTTCGCCAACTTCGTGGGCGGGCGCGGCGCCGTGCACTTCTTCTGCGCGCGCGAGGGGGCACAGGGCCCGCGCTGCCGCGAAGCCGCCGCGTCGTGGGAGGACGACATCATCTTCGGCGAGTTCCTGGAGGGGCTGGTGCGGGAGCTGGAGGCGCTCTACGCCCGCCCCGATCTCACCCGCGAGGACAAGCTGCGCGAGCGCGAGAACGTCTTCACCCGCGCGCGCCAGCGCTTCACCGCCGAGGTGCAGCCGCGCTTCAAGGCCGGCTCGTTCGCCGGGTTCACGCGCGGGCCGCTCAACAACGCCACGCTGATCTCGCGCCGCATCTACTACCAGCGGCTCGGCCTGTTCGACCGCGTTTATCGCTCCCGCGGCGGCGACCTGCGGCGCACCGTGGCGGACATCATCGCCGCCGCGCGAAACAACCGCGCCGACCCGTACGCCGCCGTGGCCGCGCTGGCGCCCTGAGCCCCGTTGTGCGTTGCGGTTGGCGCCATTACCTTCCACTTCCCCGCAAACCTCTGTTCCCCGAAGCAGGCCTCGCCATGAGTACCTCCACTCCCATCAGGCTGCGCATCTTCCAGGTCGCGCTGACCGCGCTGTGCGCCGCGAGCATCGTGCAGTCGCTGATCGGCCTGGTGTGGCCGCAGGTGATCTCCGCGCACCGGGGGCTGATGAACGCGGCCCTCTCCGCATCCGCCGGCGTCAACCTGGGGAGCGCGAAAGTACCCGCCGTGGAGCTGTACGTGGAGGGCGTGGTGTGCCTCGCCGCGGTGGGGCTCGCGCTGGCGCTGGTGTGGCGCGCGGGTGCACGGGCCGACTCGCGCGCGCTGGTCCTCGTGCTGGCGACGGCGTTCTTTCCCGCGTACGTCGTGGCGAAGGCGGGGGTGCCGTATTCGGCGGTCGTCGTCATCCAGAGCGCCATGCAGTGGGTGTACATTGGCGCCTTCCTGCGCTTCGCCGCGCTCTTCCCGCGGCCGCTCACACTCGCGGACCTGGAGGCGTCCGACCGCGCGCGCGCCGAGCGCAAGGGCCGCGTGGCGAAGCCGGTGAGCCGCGGGCGCCGCATCCTCCTGAAGCCCGCCGCGGTGTGGGGTGGCGCGGCGGTGGCGAGCGTCATCTCGGGGCTGGGCGTGGCGACCGGGCTGGCGGTGTTGCACGTGGTGCTGGTGCCGGTGATGCTCTGGTCGCTCTACCGCGGGGTGGGGCTGCTGCGGGCCAGCTACGCCGTGGCCGATCCCGTGGGCCAGCGCCGTATCCTGTGGGTGGTGCAGGGGCTCTACTCGATGGTGTGGCTGGGCGTGGTGATGATGGGGGCGATGGGGTACGGCATGGTGCACGGCGCGCGCGCCGCCACGGCCGGCATCTCGGCCCGCGAGATCCCGATCCCGTACGGCGTGCTGATGGTCACCAACATCAGCCAGTCGCTTTCCGTGCTGGTGATGGTGGTCTGCCTCGCCTTCGCCATCTTCTTCCAGGGCGCGCTCGATCCGCGGCTGGCCCTGAAGCGCACCACCGTCTACGGCATGATGGCGGTGAGCGGCGCGCTTCTCTTCGCCGTGGTGGAGAACGTCGCTTCATCGTTCATCGCGGACGTGCTGCACCTTTCCGACGGTTTCGGGGCGGCGGTGGCGGGCGGCGTGGTGGCGCTGGGGTTCAACCCGGCGCGCGCCTGGCTCGACCGCCGGGTGGAGGGCCGGCTGGGCGGCGCGATCCCGGACGCTGATCATTCCGCCGCCGAGCTCCCGGCCGAGGTCGCGCCCGCGTAGCAATCGCCGCGGGGTTGTAAATCGCGGGCGGCGGGATAGATTTGCAGGAGGCTACAGGCCGCCGCCGCGAGGGAGCTCCCCCGCGGCGGCGGCCCGATTTTCAGGGGACCGACCATGAGCAGCGAACACATCACCGGCAGCTATCAGCCCGCCGAGGTCGAGCGGAAGTGGCAGGCGCGCTGGGACGAGCGGGGAACCAACACGTGGACGGAGGAGGAGCTCCGCACGGCCGCGCGCCCCTTCTACAACCTGATGATGTTCCCATACCCGTCCGCCGAAGGGCTGCACGTGGGGAACATCTACGCATTCACCGGCGCCGACATCTTCGGCCGCTTCAAGCGGCTGCAGGGGTACGACGTCTTCGAGCCGATCGGCTTCGACGCGTTCGGCATCCACTCGGAGAACTTCGCGCTCAAGCAGGGGATCCACCCCAGCGAGCTGATCCCGCGCAACGTGGAGCGCTTCACGAAGCAGCTGCGCCGCGTGGGCTTCATGTACGACTGGAACCACACCGTCGACACCACGCGTCCCGAGTACTACCGCTGGACGCAGTGGATCTTTCTGCAGCTCTACAAGGCGGGGCTGGCAGAGAAGAAGGAGGCGGCGGTCAACTGGTGCCCCAACTGCAACACCGTGCTCGCCAACGAGCAGGTGGTGGGCGGCGAGTGCGAGCGATGCGGCACGGCCGTGGAGATGCGCTTCCTGAGCCAGTGGTTCTTTCGCATCACGCAGTACGCGGGGAAGCTGCTGGACAACCTGAAGCAGCTCGACTGGTCCGACACGACTCGAAAGGCGCAGGAGAACTGGATCGGTCGCAGCGAGGGGGCGGAGATCCTCTTCCCCATCGTGGGGCAGGACGCGGGCGAGCCGATGGCCGTCTCCGTCTTCACCACGCGGCCGGACACGCTCTTCGGCGCCACCTACATG